>CALLPU010000488.1 GCA_938016235.1 uncultured Granulosicoccus sp.
AGCGATGTAGCCATGACCGGTGAGATCACGCTGCGGGGTGAAGTACTGCCGATAGGAGGCCTGAAGGAGAAGCTGCTGGCGGCTCACCGTGGCGGTATTTCAACGGTCTTGATTCCCCAGGAAAACGAAAAGGACCTGGCGGAAATTCCGAAGAACATCAAGGACAAGCTGACGATTGTTCCAGTGAAATGGATCGACCAGGTTTTGGAGCAGGCATTGACCCACATGCCGGTTCCGAAGACCAAATCCGAAGGTCCCGAATCGAAGCCGAAAGCGGCCTCGAAAGAGCAAAAATCAGAAGACGTAGTCAGGCCGCATTGATGTCCTGAAACCCGCGTGGTTAAAGGATATTTGACCCCCTAGGGGCCAGTTGGTATAAGCATCGCAGTCGCCGGTGGATGCACGGAGCCAGCGGCGGCGATTCAGCGGATTGCGAACTGTAATGGGGGCGCGCGCTGGATTGATCTTTTCACAATCAATCTGCAAGGGTGAAGCTATGAACAAGGGAGAACTGATTGACGCGGTTGCCGGTAGTGCTGGATTGTCCAGGGCGGACGCAACGAAGGCGGTCGACGCAGTGCTTGACAGCGTTACGGGGACATTGGCGAACGGTGGTTCGGTGTCGCTCGTAGGCTTTGGAACGTTCTCGGTTAAGGCTCGCGCCGCACGCGCCGGCCGTAATCCCAGGACCGGAGAAACCATCCAGATTCCGGCTAGTAATGTACCCGGATTCAAGGCTGGCAAAGCCCTGAAGGCTGCTGTAAACTAGCGCGCCCTTCGGGGCCACAGGCACCGGAAAAGCCCGTGAATGCGGGCTTTTCAGTATCCGGGGTGCTTAGCTCAGCTGGTAGAGCATCGCCCTTACAAGGCGAGGGTCGGCGGTTCGATCCCGTCAGCACCCACCATATTTAGAAGAGTTTGGAGCGGTAGTTCAGTTGGTTAGAATACCGGCCTGTCACGCCGGGGGTCGCGGGTTCGAGTCCCGTCCGCTCCGCCAACGACGTAGTCGCCGACAGTAGTTTTTCGGCGTTAAACTTGCCAGAGTTTCAGGCAAGGCAAGCAAGGGTGCCTCGGCACCCTTTTTTGTTTGTGGAAAACGTAAGTCAAGAGGCGTAAGCAACAGCATGTTATTGGATCTAAGAGAGACGGTCAGAAATTCAAAGCCGATCAAGTACACACTGATCACGCTGATCTGTATTCCATTCGCGCTGGTTGGAATAGGCTCTTACTTCAGTGGTGGTTCCGCTGCGCCGGTCGCCGAAGTGAATGGTCAGCCCATCGACCAGCAACAGCTGGAAAGGGCGTATCAGCAGCAGCGTCAACAGTTGGCTCGCATGTTTGGAGGGCAGCTTCCCGAAGCCTTTGCCAACGAAACCGTGTTGCGCGAACAGGCTCTGCAGCAATTGATTACGCAGCAGGTCATGGAAAGTGAAGTGGTCAATCAGCAATTCGCGGTGGGTGACCAAACGTTGGGAAGGGCTATCAGAAATCTGCCCAATTTCCAGGTTGACGGCAAGTTCGACCCCGAAACCTACCAGGCACAACTGCGTGCCTCCGGCATGTCAGTACCCGCCTTTGAGCAAAGCTATCGAGACGATACGGCCCTGAACCAGTTTCGTACAGGCGTCACCGACACCAGTTTCATGCTGCCTCAAGAAGCAGAACAACTCGCGGCACTGATGCGTCAGACTCGAACGGTTGAAGCGGTTCGTTTCAACTTTGAACAAGCCAAGGAGGCTATTGATGTCGCCGAGGACGATGTAGTTGCCTACTTTGACGAGAACAAGGAAGGCTTCCTGTTCCCTGAACGGGCCAAGGTTCAATATGTGGAACTGAGCGCAGCAGACCTCGCGTCGGCTATCGACGTCAGCGACGATCAGGCGCAGGAATTTTATGATGCGAATCGCGGTAATTTCATGCTGCCGGAGCAGCGAGAGGCGGCTCACATACTGCTCAGCGCCGATGAAGGCGATGCAGATGATCAGATCGTTCAGCTGAATGAAGTGAAGGCACGTATCGAGGCCGGTGAGTCGTTCGCCGACCTGGCGAAAGAACTATCCGATGACATTGGTTCTTCGGAACTTGGTGGCAATCTGGGAGTGATTTCACCGGGCATCATGCCTCAGGAGTTTGAGACCGCCGTGTATGCGCTGGAAAACGAAGGCGATATTGCGGATCCTGTGAGTACGGAAGCGGGCGTGCACTTGATCATGCTGGGTAAGATCTCGCCTGAAACGGGCAAGCCGTTTGAGGAGGTGCGCGAAGAAATAAAAACGACCCTGCAGCAGGACGAAGCCGATGCCACGTATTTTGATTTAAGAGAGCAATTGGCAGAACTGGCTTTCGACAATCCTGGATCACTTGAACCCGCCAGCGAGGCAACCGGGCTGGAAATCAAGACCTCTGACTGGCTCGACAGTGACACGGATTCCGGCCCCGTGTTGTCCAATCCACAAGTGATGAGTGCCATCTTCAGCGAAGACGTGCTTGATGACGAAAACAATTCTGATGTTCTGGAAGTAGGCCAGCGCCATGTGCTGGTGCTTCGCGTGCTCGAGCACGAAGATCCCAGACCCAAAACCCTGGATGATGTTCGTGATGACGTGATCGACACGATCAAGGGTGAGCGTGCAACGGAAGCACTGGCTGCTCGTCAGGCAGAAGCAGTAGAGCGACTGGCGGCAGGTGATTCAGCATCAGACATTGCAGGTTCAGACGAGACAATTACCGTTGTTGAGCAGGATATTCTGGAACGAACATCAACGTCGTTTGATCGAAGTGTTATCTCTCAGATCTTTGCACTACCCAAGCCGGTCAATGGCGTTATCACCGACACTGCCACACTCTCCAACGGAGACCTGTTGGCGCTGCGGCTGGATGCAGTCGGTGTTGCGGAAGCCGACGAGTCAGCGGACGTCAACGCAGCGGCTCCCATAGAGCCGGGTGCTGATCCAAGGTTGGGTGGTACCGAATTCGAAGTATTGTTGGAGAGCCTGAGAGAAAAGGCCGACATCGAGTTGAAAGAAGTGACGTCGTCGTCGTACGGATCTCCCTACAACTAGCGGGCAAGGTCAGACCTCGCGTTACTCGTTGGATAACGTTGCTCTGGCCTGACGGGTCATGGCAACCAGTATGCCTCTGATCTGAGAAGCCTCGCGCAGGGGTTTCGGAAATTCGATCCTGACGCTGTCTGGGTCGTTTTCCTGCTCGCCGGTTGCGTGTGTCACGGCGAATTCCATGCCGTGCGAATCAATATTGGTCATCACTACCCCTGTTGGGTCTGAATGAGCACTCATCGCGCGCACCATGACGATGCATGCGTCGGAATGGTCGGCATTCATGTGCTCAATAACCGACGCGACAGTAGCTGCATCAAAACGCATGTGCATTATCTCCCTGTACTAGTGGCGTAAGCCGCTGATTTTTTTGTATTAATCCTCGTTCAGAATCGTGACAACGAGTTTTACTACCCGTAACATTACCGGGTCCCGATTTCAGGGCCAAAGGATCACGTGATGACGTTTGCTGGTTGCAAGGATTCGCGATCTACAAGGAAAAGACGGCCCCGAGGTTGTATCGGACGCAATCTAACCTAGTATGGACGGAGATGTAAAAAACGATGAGTATGGTTCAAGAGTTTAAAGAGTTCGCGATGAAAGGCAGCCTGATTGATATGGCTGTTGGAATAATCATAGGTGCAGCCGTCGGTAAAATGGTGAGCACTCTGGTTGAGAATATTCTGATGCCCATCATCGGTGTATTCATGGGTGGCGTTAATTTTCAGGACCTGTCGATAACCGTAGGCGATGCTGCGATTGGATATGGCGCTTTTATTCAGGCGCTGATCGACTTTCTGATTATCGCCTTTGTCATTTTCATGATTCTCAAAATGATCAATCGAATGAAAGAGAATTTTGAAAAGGAGAAAGCAGAGGAGCCTGAAGAAGATCCGGCTGATGTTGCTCTGCTCACTGAAATCCGCGATCTGCTCAAGCAGGGCCGATAGACTCAAGCTCTATCGATAGCACGGTGCCCCCGGAACCCGTCTCGATTTGCATCGAAGATGGGTCCCGGGGTGCAAGTTCATGTCAAGCGCCGTTCAAGCAAGCTTCTAGCTCAGATCGGGCATCGACACGATATTGAAGCCACCATCCACGTAGATGATCTGGCCAGTAATGCCTGACGCCATGGGTGAAGCCAGAAACGCTGCGGTATCTCCCACCTGTTCGATGGTGGTGTTCTCGCGCATCGGTGCCACTGTAGAGACATGGCCAAGCAACTTTTTAAAGTCGCCAATACCGGCTGCTGCCAGTGTTTTTATGGGGCCGGCAGATATGGCGTTAACGCGAATACCATCCGGCCCAAGGGAGGTTGCCATGAAGCGCGTATTGGCTTCCAGTGATGCTTTGGCAAGCCCCATGACGTTGTAGTTTGGCATCGCTCTGACTGCCCCCAGATACGACAGGGTGATCAGTGATCCGCCGCTGCGCAGTTGCGGTCGAGCGGCTTTGGCCACTGCTGCAAAACTGTAGGAACTGATGTCGTGCGCAATACGAAAGGATTCTCGGGTTACGGATTCGAGAAAGTCTCCGTCCAGTGCTTCACGAGGTGCAAAGGCTACGGCGTGAATCAGACCGTCAAAGCCATCAGGCCATTGTTCTTTGACCGTATCCATCAGCGTTGTGATTTCGTCATCGCTGCTGACATCACATGGAAATACAAGCGTGGAGTCGCATGCGGCTGCCATGTCCACGACACGATCCTTGAGGCGGTCATTTTGATATGTGAACGCAAGGCTTGCGCCCTCACGATGCATCGCCGCTGCGATGCCCCATGCAATAGAGCGTTTGCTGGCTACGCCAAAAATGATAAATCGCTTTCCCTGAAGCATACCCATGTCGTCAATCCTCTCGTTTAGCCAGTAATTGTATGAGCACAGACTCGTATATCTGCGTCAGTGCATCGATGTCCTTGCACGAAACCCTTTCATCAATCTGGTGAATGGTAGCGTTGATCGGCCCAAACTCAATGACTTGTGCACCGGTCGGTGCGATAAAGCGTCCGTCAGAGGTACCACCGCCGGTATCCAGGGTGGCGACAAGCCCTGTGGATTCCTGAATGGCTTGTTGCACCGCATTTGTCAGGGTACCCGGTGAGGTAATGAAAGGGTGTGCGCTATCTTTCCAGGCGATGTCATAGTCCAGATGGTGATCGCGACACAGCTGATTCACTCTGGATTCAATGGCGTCGATGGTTGTTTCCGGACTATAGCGCAGGTTGAATTCTACGGTGAGGTCGCCTGGAATCACATTCGTTGCCCCCGTCCCTGCGTGCAGATTGGATATCTGCAAGGTCGTGGATGGAAAGTGCTCATTACCCGTGTCCCACTGTATGGCCGTCAGTTCACTGAGCATTGGCATCGCTCTGTGCACGGGGTTATCGGCAAGATGCGGGTAGGCAACATGGCCTTGTTTGCCATGGATGGTGAGCGTTGCCCCCAGAGAGCCGCGCCTGCCATGACGAATCACATCACCGAGCGTGTGTGCACTGGTTGGTTCGCCAACGATGCAGTAATCGATGGATTCGTTGCGTTGTTGCAGTACATCGATGACATGCCTGGTGCCTTCAACCGCCGGGCCTTCCTCATCGCTGGTCAGAAGCACGGCGATGGAGCCGGGGTGTTCCGGGTATGCAGTTACAAAGCGTTCAACCGCGGTTATCATCGCGGCCACGCCGCCTTTCATGTCGGCAGCGCCTCGACCAATCACGTGATCATCAACGATATCAGCGCTGAAGGGGGGAGAGCTCCAGGCGTTGATGTCGCCTGTGGGAACCACATCTGTGTGGCCGGCAAACACCAGTAGCGGAGCCTGTTGGCCTCGGCGCGCCCACAGATTACTGACGGGGCCGCTGGGCATGGATTCAAGTTCAAACCCGGCAGCTGCCAGACGGTCGCCCAGCACATCCTGGCAACCCTTGTCGTCGGGAGTAACAGAGTCGCGGCGGACCAGGTCAATCAGAAGGTTAACAGTCTCACTCGTTGCTGCTGTCATAACGCGGATTTCAATAGGTTGCTGACGGTGGTCTGTTCGTCGGCTGACAACGGTTGACCGTGCTTATTCGACAGCAGGAAAACGTCGTCAATACGCTCGCCAAGTGTCGATATTCGTGCGGCATGCACGTTGAACCCAGCGCCCATGAGCACTTGTCCGATGGCCGACAAGATGCCCGGTCGGTCTGCTGCGGTAATGCGCACTTCTGTAAAGCCTGATTCGTCGTCAGAAAAATCAATCTGGGTGGACACGGAGAAATACCGCAGTTGCCGCGCCGGGCGCTGCGACCCGACGGCGGGAATGTCTCGTGGGACGCCCAGCTCCTGAATCAGGCTCAAACGGACCTGATCTATGCGATCAATCGCTTCGATCGGTTGCTGGTTGGCGTCCAGTACATGAAACGTATCCAAGGCAAAGCCTGCCGCCGTTGTATTGATGGTTGCGGAGAGTATGTTTAATTGCTGACGTTCCATGACGGCGGTTATCAGTGCAAACAGCGACTTGTCATCCGGTGTGTAAATGAGAATTTCAGTAGAGCCGCGTGATGCCGAATAGCGCAGAGAGACTAGTGGCCAGGGAGTGTCTTCGTTAGCCAGCAGTATCTCGGTGTGCCGGGCAATCTCGATCGCCTGATACTGGCGAAAGTAATCATCGCCCAGCGTTTCCCATAACGTTTCTATACGCGGGTCGTTGTCGAGTGAATCATCA
>CALLPU010000489.1 GCA_938016235.1 uncultured Granulosicoccus sp.
CAGCTTCGGCCTTGGCCTGTTGTTCCTGAGCTAGACGTTCAACTTCAGCTTCGGCCTGTGTTTCGGTCTCTGGCGTGGATTCAGCCACAATTTCAATGGGCTGGTTTTCCGGTTGTACCGCTCCGTCAGACTCACGACTCACTGTGTCCAGAGCCTCGGTACTGCCCGCTGTCGGTTCTCGCAACGATAAAAGCGAATACCCAGCGTAGTCCAGCGCCCATATACAGGTACCAACCCACGCGATTCCCGCCAGCAACAGCCATAGCCATGTGCCACCCGAACGGGTAAATGATGGGTTATCAGTGTCGCTTTTCATGGGGTGTCTCTGCTGCCAGCAGTGTGCTTGTTTCAACCTCTCAAGACAACTGAGACACGGCTGGCAAATCAGTAAATCAGACTACAGTCTCAGTTTTCGCCTCTACCGGTTTGCGATAATGGGCACGGACTGCCCAGCGTCGATCTTTATGCTTCGGTTCTACTATTTCGACGCCGTGATGACATTGATGCACAAACACGATAAGCCTCCCTTTCGCCTTCTGGTCTGTGTATGGGTATTGTTAACCACAACCGGGTGCAGCTGGGTGGATTCTACCGGAGCGCAGAGTTCTACGGTTAATACACCCACATCTACAAGCAATGGGCTGCGCAATGCCCAGCCTGTAGCCATCCTGGAGGAATCATCGCTGACAGCCGCCCTGCAGGGTGAAGGGGCGACTCTGGACAACTGGAACTGGGTTCTCGAAGATACGGATGTGAATGGCCGCTGCGAGGGTATCAACGGCTTCAATTCCACGCTGTCGGCCGATAGTCTGAGCAGTGCCTGTGCCAGCGCTGATGAGTGCACGGTTGCTATCGATGAATCCAGCGGGGACGGCGCCACGCGGTTCACGGTGCGCATGCCCAGACTGCAAGCACCTGTCGCTCTGAGCTACAGACTATCCACCACTCGAGATGATGGTGCTGAGGTCAGTCGCCAGCAGCTGCTGTGTGGGTTGTCTGTAAACGAAGCACCTCTCGCCAATGATGATCATTTCCTCGCACTGGTCGATGAGTTGCGTGTGGTCAATGCTCAAGACCCGGATAGCTTGCTGAAGAATGATCAGGATGACAACGATGTCCGAAACCAGACACTGACAGTGTTGACAACACCAGTCAATTCACCCGCTTATGCAGCGCAGTTTTCTCTGGACAGCGAAGGTGGTTTCATTTACCAGCCTCAGGAAACACTACCGCAGAGTAATGCCGGCTACGTCGAAGATTCCTTCGTTTACGCCATCACTGACGGTTTGCACACAGTGAACGCTACCGCCACCATCAGAATTGTGAACGACAATCGTAGCCCGAAAAGACTGCGCAAGATTCCGGACACCACCCTGGAGGCTGTGTCTGACCAGGACCAACAGATGCCTGACCCAATAGAGCTGTCGCGCTACTTCTTTGATCCTGACAATGACGATTTAAGCTATTCGGTAACACCGGATACGCTGCCCTTTAACAACACACTGGTCTCTGTGCAAAACGGCATGCTAACCCTTAATGCTACCGAGGACGACGTTGGCCAGTGGCTGGTAGAGATTATTGCTACTGACGGTTTGAGCAGCATCAGTGACATTTTTGTTCTAACCGTTACCGACCCGGCTGACGCACACGCAGATCAGAACAACAGCGCTCCCACGGTTACTGATATTCGAAACCGAATAGTCCAGAACAAATTCAACTACGATGTGAGCGGCTTCTTCACAGACCCTGATGGAGACTCACTGACATTCACCGCCGCAGGCCTGCCCGAAGACATTGTCATCAGCAGCAACGGTGTCATCAAAGGTCGCTCAGATGACGACAACCAAGGATCTTGGTTCGTACGCGTCACGGCCAACGATAATCGAGGTGGCTCTGTTACCGACGGGTTCTTACTGGTCATCAACTGACGAACAGCCACCTTCAAGCCGATTCGCCAGCCTGCAGCAGCGCCAATGTTTCCTCATGCAGGCTCGCGGATCCTGCGGCAACGATAAAACCGCCGTCTACCGCTGATTGGCCTTCCCAATTGGTCACTACACCACCGGCGGCCTCAATCAACGGTATCAAAGCCTGTATATCGTACGGCTTCAGGTCGCAGTCAAGCACGACATCCGCGTGACCCGCCGCCAGCAATCCATAGGCGTAACAATCTCCCCCATAGCGGGTCAGCCGACAACCATTCTTCACCGCTGTGAAACGGCGGTATGAATTCTGTGTATCAAACATGTCGGGCGTGGTGCAGTACATCGTTGCCTGCCCCAGCGTCACACCGGTTCGCGTGCTCAGAGGGTGGAACCCACGGGCATCGTGAAGCTGTGCGAAAGCAGCGGTAGCCGTATACCTTTCCTTAAAGAACGGCTGGTCCATCAAGCCAAGTATGGCGTTCTGCCCGTCAAACAGTCCGATGAGAGTTCCCCACAATGGCATGCCGCTCATGAACGCCCGCGTACCGTCGATGGGATCCACCACCCAGGTCAGACCGCTTTCGCTCGCAACGTTAGCGTGCTCTTCACCGTAAAACCCGATATCCGGAAAGGCACTGATCAACACGTCCCGTATGGCAAGTTCCGCCTGTTTGTCAGCCTGCGTAACGGGATCAAACGCATCTTGACCGGCTTTATTGTCGATCTGCAGAGGTTGCCTGAAATACTTCATCGTGACCGCTGCTGCCGCATCGGCTGCCTGCGCGGCAGCGAGCAGAAGTGCATCGATTTTCTCCGGTGCCACAATGACCGGTGCGTGCTTGGCAAGACTCATTGGATCTGGCTCTCCCGAGTATTCTTATAAGATCATGGGCAACGCAAATGTCACGAGGAGCGCTCCGCGTTGCTCGCCCACCAGTGTACTGGATGATGTATGCAACCAGACAAGCCATTGACGGCTGGCCATTGTACTGACGCGGGTTATGCGCATTGTGCGCCAACAACTCTCATCCCAATGCGGCATAACCACGCAAACCTTAAATCAACGTGAATTCAGCGTGACTTTCCCTTGTATTGCCGCCACGGGTTACCTATAAACAGCATCCGATCGACGCCGTACGCTCTTTGTTACTGATGCAGAACCCTCTGGATAGGCACTTTTTTTCAATTTCTGTCACCCGATGCAAACTCCTGGCGAGTACGGTATGCATGCTCGGCGTTCCAGTGCTGACTGGCTGCACACATATCAATGTGAAACAAATCGCCTACGAAGTGTTACGGCAAGAGGATTGCCGAATCAACCAGCTGGATGACTTCTGTACACGCACGTTTGCCCGTGAGTATCTGGAATACGAGCGCATGCGGCGTGATTTCATTCGCAGTCAGCAGCAAAGGACATGGCGTGTAAATCATGACGACCTGAAGCTTTCTGAAAACACGCATGCGCAGTGAGTGCCCGCTTACAAGTTCTACTACATTAGCCCGGACTATTCATGAACACTAAACGACAGCCGGCCCTGCTCGACACCGTCATCGCCCATCGCGGTGCATCCGGACACGCACCGGAAAATACCCTGGCCGCACTGGCTCTGGCTTTTGATCACGGCGCAAAGTGCGTTGAAATCGATGTATCCATCAGTGCCGACAACGTGCCCTTTGTACATCATGACGATACGCTGGATCGGTGTACCGATGGATCCGGGCTGCTGTGTGATCATCGTGCTGCTGAGCTGGATAAACTGGACGCCAGCAAAGGCATGCAGAATTACCAGGGTGAGCCACTGCCAAGACTCAGCGCCGTCTTTGACTTGCTGATCAAGCATGAGCTGGGGCTTAATCTGGAAATCAAGCCGCGTCAGGGCCTGGAAGCGGCCACTGTTGATGCCATCTGCGCTTTGATAGAAACTTCATGGCCGTCACACCTGCCGCTGGTGTTTTCCAGCTTCAACCGATCGTCGCTGGGTTTTGCGCTAGAGCGATTGCCCGATATACCCAGAGCGCTTCTCGTGGAAGGACTACCCGATAACTGGCCAGAGCTAATTGAACTCTATGCCTGTCGCAATATTCATTGCGAAGGCAGCCGCCTTTCGGCATCACAGACAGCATCACTGCGAGCTGAAGGTCTGGGTGTGTACTGTTATACCGTCAACGACGTGGTGATGGCGCAGCAGCTGCTCGAGTCAGGTGTGCTAGGAGTGTTCACTGATTTTCCTGAACGCTTGTTGACAGCGCTGAATCCTTGAAACGCTGACCCGGCACCGAGTCGGCATTGCCCTGTTCAAGCGCGCTCAGGATAGCTGGCCATACGTTTCGCCAGCAGCAACCGTGGTCATAACCATTCAGCAGATAACCATTGGCCTCCGGCTGGCTCATGATAAACGGCTTGACCAGCTGTGGCGGTATCACCGCATCACGTCCACCAATCAGATGCCACTGCGATACCTCGGCACGCAGTGGCGTTTGCCGTGCCGGATTTAACGAACTGAATAGCGGTGTATAACCATGGTGCCGTGTCCACGCGTCGGTATCCAGGTTGCCGGCGATGGTCACGACGTGTGACACCTGCGGTATCTGTTCAGCCAGCAACATGGCTAACGCACCTCCCCCGCTATGACCGAACAGGCGTATGTCATCGGCATTATGCCGACGCGCCAGCACTCGTATTCCGGAAGCCATACTTGCAATAATCTGTTCCGAATAACGCCCGGAAGTCCAGAGCCGACTATCACAATTGGGGTCCTGAGCCGACCCGTTGTAACAGGGCCTGCCCAGATAGGTGGCCTGTTGCCGATCCAGCGCCATCAGGCGCAGCATTAAAGGGCTGCGCGGCGTCGGATCGGGCATCACAATCGTGCGATACCGCCAGGGGGAGCCGTCGCCCTCAAGGTAGACGTGCAGGATGCTCGATGCCTGATCATCTGTGACCGCCTTCGGTACTGGCACGATCTGGTTGTGATACACCAGCAGCTTGTAGCCTGCAGCAGGAATGGAACTGCGCGCAAAACCTTGCTCCTGCGCCAACAGGTTCAGGTTATCAGCCGGTGTGGCACAAGCTTGCACCAGGATACATATCGATACAGACACCACCACCCTGATCAGGCAGGCTATACCACTGGTGTTGAACGCATGCTTATACGGTTCAGTCATGCGCCAGATTTGTAGTTCGGTGAAATATGCATCCCTCTATACTGTACCGTCGATCGCTTTTGGAGTGTTGAGGCTAGTGGTCCGTCAAGTTGATAATGTGGGGTTCAGAGAGTGAGAACGTCAGGGTTGGCCGCTGCGGCTGTCGTCATTGTGCTCTGTCTCTGGATGCTGTCCGGCCTGCTGAAGCCAGATGCAAATTCAGAGCCGACCAGCGAGCCGGACACCACCGCCATGGTTGTCGAAGTTCAGGTTCTGGACATCGAACCCATGGACCGCGAAATCTCCCTGCAAGGCCATCTAGAGCCCGTTCGGCACCTGTTTCTGAGGGCCGAGACCAGCGGCACGGTAGAAAAGCTGCATATCAGCAAAGGCGCAACGGTGCGATCAGGTGATGCGCTGGTCACACTGGATCTGGGCGGTCGGAACAACACCAGAGCCGAAGCCCAGGCTCGCGTGAAAACAGCTCGAAGCGAACAGGCGGCTGCGCAATCATTGCGTCAAAGAGGCTTGCAATCACAGTTGCAGCTGGAGCAGGCAGATGCCTCTCTGGAGGCTGCACTGGCCCAACTGGCCGCCATAGAGCTGGACATCAGCAACACGACAATATCGGCGCCGTTTGATGCCATCGTGAACGATTTGCCCGTGGACATTGGCGAACTGGTAGAGCGCGGTGATCGTGTCGCTGAACTGGTTGACGATTCCCACTTCAATGTCAGTGCGCAGGCATCACAGCAGTTGCTCAGCAGCCTCGAACCGGGGCAATCCGTCACAGTGGATCTAAGAACCGGACAACAGCTGCCGGGGCGAATCACCTTTGTCAGCTCCATTGCCGATCCCCAGACCCGCAGCTTCACCGTGGAAGCCCGTGTCGACAACACGAACAATGCCATCGCTGCCGGTGTCAGTGCCTCTTTGCACATACCCGTTGAAAAAGTTGAAGCCACATTTATCTCACCGTCTGCCCTGTCATTAGGCGACTCCGGAGAGCTTGGTGTCAAGGCGGTGGATACAGACGATCGGGTGATATTTCTGCCTATCGAGATGGTCAGTACATCGCTTGACGGTGCCTGGGTAACGGGTATTCCAGCAGGCACTCGCGTCATCACGCTCGGACAGGGCTTTGTGAACACGGGTGAACGTGTCGAAGCCCGACCAGCAGACGCCAGCGTACTGTGAATAGCCTCATTGATGCGGCGTTTGATCGCACGCGCACGGTGATTCTGCTGCTGTTGTTTTTACTGGCCAGCGGAATCGTTGCCTATCAGAACATTCCCAAGGAGTCGGAACCCGACGTTCCCATTCCCATCATCTACGTGTCCATGAGTCACGACGGTATCTCACCGGACGACGCGGAACGCCTTCTCGTTCGCCCTATGGAGACAGAGCTGCAGAGCATCAGCGGTTTGAAGGAGATGAGTAGTACAGCCAGTGAAGGTCATGCCTCCGTGCTACTTGAATTCGACGCAGGATTCGACGGCGATACCGCCCTGGCTGATGTGCGTGAGCGAGTTGATGCTGCCAAATCACAATTGCCCGCCGCCACCGATGAGCCGACCGTCAATGAAGTCAACATCGCCCTCTTCCCGGTTTTGAACATCAGCTTGTCCGGTCCGCTGCCAGAACGCACTCTGATTCGCATAGCACGATCGATGAAAGACAAACTGGAGGCCCTTCCCGGTGTGCTGGAAGCTGATATCGCAGGAGAGCGCGAGGAGGTACTCGAAATTGTTGTCGATCCTCAAGTGATGGAAACCTATGCGCTCGACTTCGACGCCCTGTTTTCATTAATCCGCAACAACAATCTCCTCGTGGCTGCGGGGGCCATTGATACCGGCGCGGGGCGCATGGTGCTCAAAGTGCCGGGAGTTGTTGAGAACCTGGCGGATGTCTTGAATTTACCGGTCAAAGTCACCGATACGGCAGTGGTGACATTTGGTGACGTTGCCAGCATCCGCAGAACGTACAAGGATCCAACCAGCTTTGCGCGGCTTGATGGTCAGCCGACACTCGTTCTGGAGATTTCCAAGCGGCTCGGTGCGAACATCATTGAAACCATAGAATCGGTGCGCAGCACGATAGAGGCAGAGCGTTCACTATTGCCACCCACACTCACCATCGGGTTTCATCAGGACAAGTCCGAAGAAACGCGAACCATGCTCACGGATTTACAGAACAATGTCATATCAGGCGTAGTACTGGTGATGATCGTCATCATGGCAACGTTGGGAATTCGCTCCTCGATCCTGGTGGGTTTTGCCATACCCGGCTCGTTCCT
>CALLPU010000490.1 GCA_938016235.1 uncultured Granulosicoccus sp.
GCGGCAAACCGTATGCAAGTATTCCGCGGGCCGCGTGCGGCAAGGTCATGAATGCGCTGGAGCTGGAGAGTATCAATGCCGCCGGTGTGGGTGGCTACTACGATGGCATCGCAGCGGATTGCCCGGTAAGCGAAAATATCAGCCAGGCTCTGGGTAGTTCTAGCGAAGCACTGCTGAAAGCGGCCATGGACTACGCAAGCATAGGCAGCTGCACCGTCGCTGCAGCTCGATCGAAACGTAGCATTGAGCTGCCGCTACCACCGGAATTGCGGTCGCCGCACTTTGTCGGCAGCACTTTCTAAACCGACAAGCCACTGTTTTGCGGTATAGAGCGATAACCGGGCAGGTACGCCGGCTTT
The DNA here is from genome assembly GCA_938016235.1 of uncultured Granulosicoccus sp. Taxonomy (GTDB): domain Bacteria; phylum Pseudomonadota; class Gammaproteobacteria; order Granulosicoccales; family Granulosicoccaceae; genus Granulosicoccus. The sequence goes on from CALLPU010000490.1 coordinate 360, forward strand.
ACGCTGGCCCATCGGTAAGAAAGTAAGTCATAATCGCGCGCAGACCTTTCGCGCGGACATCCCTCTCCCATGAGCATGCTGTATCTGGTGCGCCACGGCCAAGCTTCAGCCGGTACGCACAATTACGACCGTCTCTCTCCTGTGGGTCAGCGTCAGTCTCAGTTGCTCGGGCAGTGGTGGGCTGATCAGGGATTCACTCCGCATCACACGAGCCACGGCTCGCTCGAGCGCCAACGCGATACGGCCCGGCTGGCTCTGACGCCGTTGTCGCTCGCCAGCGAATCCACAGAACACTCCGGGCTAAACGAATACGATCATCGCATCATTGATGCACTGTTCGGCGGTGGTATTGAAAGCGACAATCCCGAATCCATGACCTTCGCCGACTACGTTGGGCTGATGCAACGCTGGCGAGATACTCCGGTGAATGACCTGTCTGACGGTGCGGAAACCTGGGCAACATTCATGCAGCGTGGCTGGCAGACAGTACAGTCATTGCACGCACAATCGGATGGCCAGGGGACCCATGTTTTCTTCACCTCCGGCGGTGTTATCGCGACACTCGTTGCTACGGTACTGGATTTGGATTTCGAACACACGATTGACGCAATCTGGCGAATTCGCAACTCGTCCATAACCACCTTGCATTTTGACGGAAATCACGCCCGGCTGGTGGATTTCAATACCGTGCCGCATTTACAAATGCACCACGATCCTTCTCTTATTACTTTAATTTGACCGACCGTGAGCGAGAACCACCATGAGCACACTTGATCAGATAGACAAACAGTACGCATTACATCCGTTCACACATTTATCCAATCACCAATCAACGGGTCCTTTCATCATTGAGAAGGGAGATGGCGTTTACGTCTGGGACGACGAAGGCAATCGGTTGCTGGAAGGCATGGCAGGCTTGTGGTGCACATCACTGGGCTTTAGCGAACAACGGCTTGTTGATGCGGCCATGAAACAGTTTGCAGAGTTACCGTACTCGCACATGTTCACGCACCGATCAACGCCTCCGGCCATTGAGCTTTCACAACGGCTCGTTGAAATGGCGCCCGATGGCATAGGCAAGGCGTATTTTGTCAATTCAGGCTCAGAGGCTGTCGATACCGCTGTGAAGATGGCCTGGTACTACAACAATGCGCTGGGCAGAACGGAAAAGAAAACCATCATCGCAAGACAACGTGCTTACCATGGCGTCACCGTTGCCGCTGGTAGTCTGACTGGCTTGCCATACGCGCAGGATGGATTCGATCTGCCTGCGATTCCAGTCATGCATGTAGAAACGCCCCACCATTACCGGTACGCGAATCCGGGCGAAACAGAAGAAGCGTTTGCCGAACGGCTCGCACAGTCGCTGGATGCGCAGATCACTGCCGCCGGTGCGCACACCATAGCCGCCTTTATCGCCGAACCTGTCATGGGTGCCGGAGGGGTGCTGATACCACCCAATGGCTACTTCGAAAAAGTGCAGGCGGTTTTGAAAAAGCACGACATCCTGTTTATCGCTGACGAGGTGATTTGCGGTTTCGGTAGAACCGGGCAAGTCTGGGGCTGCGACACTTACAACATCAAGCCGGATATCATGACGAGCGCAAAGCAGTTATCGTCATCCTATCTTCCCATCGGTGCGGTGCTCATATCCGATCGTCTGTACGACACTTTTCAGGAATACACAGACCGGCTCGGCGTGTTCGGCACTGGCTCAACCTACGGCGGTCACCCGGTGTCTGCAGCGGTAGCCCTGGAAACGTTGCGAATCTATGAAAGTGATGATGTGTTCGGCCACGTCAGACACCGCGCCCCGCATTTTTCCGAACGCGTGCAAGCACTGCAGAACCATCCATTGGTCGGCCATGCGCGCAGCGTAGGGCTGATCGGTGCGATCGAACTGGTATCCGATAAAGCCAGCAAGGAGCAGTTTCCGGCTGCGGATAAGGTGGCGGCCAAGGTGATGGCTGCAGCGCGGGCAAGAAATCTGATACTACGCGCGGTTCCCGGTGATAGCGTGGCGTTCTGTCCGCCATTGATTATCAACGACGATCAGATTGACGAGATGTTCGATGCGGTGACAGACGCATTGAACGATGTGCACCAGACTCTCTAAAGCCGCGTGGTAGCGTTTGCATGGCCGGAGCACTGCCCAGCCGTGCAAACGCAATAACGCACTGTCCCAAATCAGGCCGCGTTCTTTCGGCCTTGCGATGTCGTTCGGTGATAGGCCATACCGTCTGTATCGAACAGATAGCAACACTGCGCCGG
>CALLPU010000491.1 GCA_938016235.1 uncultured Granulosicoccus sp.
GGCTGATGAACTGGCTGAGCGTTATGCACAAGACGAATCCTGGGCGTGGTTGATTGACGAACCCGCACAATGGAGACGCCTGTCTCATGATGCCTTGAGAGACACACGCCGCCAACCCAGAAGAGAGCCGTCCCAGCCCGACGGCCCACCCAAACGACCGGAGCGCGGCCCGCCACTGGTCCTTGCAGATGCAGAGAAACAGTTATTGCTTGGACGGGTTAAAAGCATGAACGACTTGATCTGGATACCAGTGGGCAACCTGAATGACCCGGTGGGTTATCTCGGGTATCGAGGCAATGAACGCCTGCCTCGTCAGCTTGATCAAGTTTTTGCAGAGCAGCAGAAAAAGAGTTTCGCTCTGGCTTCGCTATTGATGGTGGGTCTGTCGGCTTTGCTCGCAGCCCTGCTTGCCTCTCGCATTGTCAAACCGGTGATCAAGGTCAGCCAGGCAGTCTCCGAAATCAGCCGGGGTGACTACACCCAACGAGTGACGACGTCGCGCCGTGATGAACTGGGAGACCTCTCACGAGATGTCAATCAACTTGCCAGCACACTGGAGCACAGCCGTCACGCACGCCGTAAGTGGATAGCAGAGATATCGCACGAGCTGCGTACGCCACTGGCGATATTGCAGGGTGAAATTGAAGCCATTGAAGATGGCATTCGCACGTTCGACGCGGCCTCGCTGGAATCATTGCAGGCTGAAACCTTGCGCTTGAGCAGACTGGTGAACGACTTGCACGATCTGTCATTGTCCGACCTGGGTGCTTTGGGTTATTCCATGGCTCATACGGACATGGCCGAGGTGTTGCGAGAGCGGCTGACAACCTCAGGGCACAGTCAACACGAAAAGTCGCTCAGTGTTGAACTTAACGCGCCAAGTAACCATTACCCGATAGTGGGAGATGAGCAACGCCTCGGGCAACTGGTCGACAATCTTTTGCAGAACTCCATTCGCTACACCGACCCCCACGGGAAAATCGTGATCACGCTGTGGCAGTCTGCCGAGCACGTCAACATTTGCTGGATGGACTCGGCGCCAGGCGTCTCCGATGCTGATTTAGCGCAGTTATTCGATCCGCTTTATCGCGCCGAACAATCCCGAAACCGGAACCATGGTGGCGCAGGTCTGGGACTCGCCATCGCTCAGAAAATAGTCGAAGCGCATCAAGGCGTCATCTCGGTTGCGCATTCTCCACTGGGCGGCATTCAGATCGATATGCAATTCCCTGTTGCTCAATCACCCAGTCAAAAGAGATCGGTATGACTATCGCCATTGTTGAAGATGAACCCAAACTGGCCATTGTGTTACAGGAGTATCTGCAACGTGATGGCTTCGTCACCCAGGTGTACGGTGAGGGAGATGTTGCCCTGAAACACTTGCTTGCCAACCCACCCGATCTGGTACTACTGGATCTGATGCTGCCAGGTCTTGACGGCATGAGCATCTGCCGCGAGCTGCGCAGGGTGAGTAACCTGCCCATTATCATGCTCACGGCAAAGATAGAGGAAATTGACCGGTTGCTGGGTCTGGAACTGGGCGCAGATGATTACATCTGCAAGCCGTTCAGCCCACGCGAAGTGGTTGCGCGCGTCAAGGCCGTACTACGACGTACGGCGCTCACCGCCAACGAGCCAGACAGCAGCACGCCGCCCGATGCGAATCACCAGACCAGCAACGCAAACGATAGTCCTGCTTTTCAACTGAACACCGACACAGCGAGCGTGCACGTCAACGGCCAGAGTGTTTCGCTCACCGCCGTGGAACTGCGCCTGCTGGGTGTACTGTGTGACCGTCCCGGGCAAATTTATAATCGAGAACAGCTGATGAGACGGATCTACGAAGACAACCGAATCGTCAGTGATCGCACCATAGACAGTCATGTAAAAAAACTGCGTCAAAAACTGGAGTCTCTCGATGCCGATACCACCTACATTCATTCCGTGTACGGCATAGGCTACAAGTACGAACCCAGCGTCGATTAAGCACGGCCCTCCAAGCCCCGGAGCACAGCTTCAGCTGACATGTGCCCGCTGGCGCTGCACACGGAACAGGCTCTTGACACAACCATGAGGTTTTCCGCATTTCCTGCACAGTTCTTGTGCATTGCAAGCCGATGATAAGTACTCACACCGAGACACCGGCCTGGCCAGTGTCACGGATATCATCTTTATGCAACGACAGGAAACAACATGAAAGCTCCAAGTCAATTAACACAACGAATCGTTCCCGTACTGGCAGGCACTCTGCTGTCTTGCGCGGCACTCGCGGCACCCACCACCCTGGTTGATACCAATGGTGATGGCGTGATCAGCGCAGAAGAAATCACTCAGGCACGCGAAGCAGGCAGACAAGCCATGCTGACGCAATACGATACTGACGGTAATGGCGAATTGTCTCGTAATGAACGCCGCCAGATGAAAGACGATCGTTATGACGCTGCCCTGTTGGAATTCGATGCCGATGGCGATGGCGAACTGTCCCGCGACGAACGGCACGAAGCGAGAGAAGCGAGACGAGCGAACGTCGAGCTGCAGCTCGATGTGAATCAGGACGGTGAAGTGTCAGACGAAGAACGAGCCGGTCTTGAACAAGTGCGTGCTGAACGCGAAGAGGGTCGCAAAGACGGTAAAGGCCGCGCAGGCAAGAACGGTGGCGATAGAGGTGGCGATCGCCAACGAGGCGCCTGATTGATGCTACTGGTGCCGAGGCAGCTGTGTGCTCATCGCACACAGCGCCTCTTCACCGGTGCAGCATCCCGTACACCTTACACTCGCCGCGCATCTTCACGCCTTGATTGCATGAACAGAAGAACCAGCGCGATGCCGAGTACGATGGTAACCAACGCCATCGGTCGAGCCGTTTCGTCATGCAGAACGCTGATCATGACCGCTGCCATACCGGCCGTGGTCTGCTCAAAGCCACTGAGCATGGCAGAGGCCGTACCGGCCTGACCGTCGATAGAGCGTAAGGCCCGGCTGGGTGCCACCGCAAACAGCGGCCCCATGCCAAACGTCATGATCATATAGCAGCCACACAAGGAGTACGGATTAACCAGGCCGAGGAAAATCACGGCGGTTAACGCACAGGCACCCGTCACGATCACATACACGCCTAGACGCAGTAGCGTCATGGCAGGCCAGTGATCGGCTAACCGGGCAGCCAGGACACTGCCCAGAAAGAATGCCACCACAATGCTGGCCTGATAAAAACCAAAGGCATCGGCGGCCACACCCAGTTTATCGATCAGTATGAATGGCGCGCCGGTGACGAATACGAATATCAAGCCCAGCGCAATACCTAGCATGGCCGTGTGCGTCATGAAGTCGGAGTTTCGCAACAAGCCTGCGTACCCGGCCAGCACATTTCTGACTTTGAGTGCTGAACTATCGGGTGTTGTGGATTCGGGGAGCAACCGACCCACACAGAACAACGTGAACAAGGCCATGACGCTGATGATGTAGAAGTTGGTCTGCCACCCGAACGCAACATGCACGAATCCACCGATGATGGGGGCAGCGGCCGGTGTAATGGCAATAACCATCCCTAACAAAGCCAGTGCTTTGACCTGTTCTTTTTCGGTATACAGATCCTTGATGATAGCCAGACCCACAACCGCTTCAGCGGCAGCTGCCAGGCCGAGCAACACACGGGCAGCAATCAACTGATCAATGGTTTGAGCAGCAGCACAGAGCAGACTCAAGACGGCAACGGCTACCAGCGATATCATCAATACGGGTTTTCTGCCGAATCGATCCGATAGCGGTCCGTGGATCAACTGAGCCACGCCAAACGCCAGCATGTTCAGGCTGATTGTGAGCTTGACCCGGGTAGGCGTTGTGTCGAACCAGGTAGCCAGATCCGGCAAGCTGGGCGTATACATGTCGGTCGACATGATGCTGACACTGGAGGCGAGCACCAGAATGCCAACCACCAGTCCAATACCGGGTTTGGACGTGTCTGTTGCAGGCGCGATCCTGTTTGACATGGAGTAAAGCGTGTCCGTCGACTTTGTTGGTGGACGAACTCTACAGCATCACGTGACGCTGGCGGTTAACCCCAGAGTGCAAGGCTCGACACGCATGACGGATTTCGCGAAGTGGATTTTGCTTTTGCTGTGCTGTACCTGGTTTGGTTTGTTAACAAGGGCGCCCATGTGCCGACTGGCTGTCAGGTACGTAGACGCCCTCATTCGAGATTACATGGACAGCGCTTTATCGGTCACCACGCTGGACCAGGCACCTTCAGGCTCTTTGCTGATGACCGGATCAGAACCGCCGGATAGCAATGTTTGAACCGTTCTTTCGTAGTCAGCCACGTTCAACGAACCATCACTGCCTTCGGTCAGCTTGTTGATTTCGCGAACCATGCGCTGCTGGTGCTTCTCTGTTTGAGCACCACTGGCATCATTTTCCAAGACGATATCGGCTGCCTCATCCGGGTTTTCCCGAGCATATTCCCAGCCCTTCATGCTGGCGGCAACAAAACGCGCCATCTTGTCAACAAAGGCCTCGTCAGCGAGGTTGTCTTCCAGCACGTACAGACCGTCTTCCATGGTCGAAACACCCTGATCTTCGTATTTGAAAACCACCAGCTGATCTTCAGGTATGCCCGCGTCAATCACCTGCCAGTATTCGTTGTATGTCATGGTAGAGATGCAGTCTGCCTGTTCCTGCAACAGCGGATCAACGTTGAATCCCTGCTTGAGCACGGTGACACCCTCATCACCCCCTTCAGTAGGAATACCCAGCGATGACATCCAGCTCAGAAACGGATACTCGTTACCGAAAAACCAGACACCCAGCGTACGGCCTCGGAAATCCTCCGGTGACGTGATACCGGTTTCCTTGCGGCACGTCAGCATCATGCCGGAGCTTTTGAACGGTTGAGCAATGTTGACCAGTGCCACACCTTTTTCCCGGCTTGCCAGCGCTGAAGGCATCCAGTCAACAATCACGTCGGCACCGCCACCTGCAATCACCTGCGGTGGAGCGATATCCGGACCACCAGGCTTGATGGTGACGTTCAAGTCAGCCTCGTCGTAGAAGCCTTTATCCTGAGCAACGTAATAACCTGCGAATTGCCCTTGCGTTACCCACTTTAACTGCAAGGTGACATCATCCGCCGCGATGGCGTTAACGGCGCATCCCATCATCGAGCCAAAAACCGCGACGCATGCGCCCCGTGTCAGATTTTTCATGCAACATTCTCCTGGTATTTCAGGGAGCCTTCAGCTCCTGTTGGACGGATGCCAGAACGTCAACATCCTTTCTGTGAGTGCGATAGCACCATAAAACAACGAACCCGCCAGTGCAGCCACTGCAATTTCGGCCCACACCATATCCACGTTCATGCGCCCCACTTCGGTGGAAATACGAAATCCCATGCCGACCGTTGGCGTACCGAAAAATTCCGCCACGATGGCGCCGATCATGGCCAGCGTTGAGTTGATCTTGAGCGCGTTGAAAATAAAGGGCAACGCTTCCGGCAACCGCAATTTGAACAGGCTTTGCCAGTAGCTGGCCGCATACGTTTTCATCAGATCATGCTGCATCGGTTGCGCAGCACTAAGCCCTGCCACCGTATTCACCAGCATGGGAAAGAAAGTCATGATCACCACCACAGCTGCTTTGGATGGCCAGTCAAAACCGAACCACATCACCATGATCGGCGCAACGCCGACAATGGGCAGTGCTGACACCAGATTGCCGATGGGCAGTAGCCCACGCTGCAGGAACGGCGATCGATCTATCAGTACGGCCACCAGAAACCCGCTGCCACAACCCAACGCATAACCTATCAGCACCGCTTTGAGAAACGTCTGCTGAAAATCCGCCCACAAGATACTGGTGGACTCGGTGAAACGCTCGGCGATAAGGCTCGGTGACGGCAGCAGGACCTGCGGTACGTTCAACCCTCGCGTCAGCAATTCCCACAGGATCAATAGCCACAAACCAAACAACAGCGGTATGAGGATATTCAGCAGCAGCTGATAAAACCTCGATAGCGTATTGATGGCAGCCAGCTGCTCCACGCAGGCCCACGCCATGGCCCAGGCGGCCACCACCTGCAGCCAGAAACCAGGACCGGGCGAATTGCCGGCATCCAGCTCGCCTATCAAAAACCAGGCAGCGGCGGTCGATGCATAGCCGGTAATCAACGCAGCTGAAAGTCGTGAATGGGTCAGCAGCCAGAACGCGAGCAATCCGATGATTGCGAGCCCCATGCCGACAACCAGAGACCCACCCATCAAGGCACTGACCAAGGCCACGGCACTGGTGCCGGGCAATAACAGGCGCTCCATGGATCGATAACGGTAGGCCTTGGGAACGTCTGCGCCCCCTGCTGCACTGGCCACTGGCACAGAAGGCTCACGTGTCGTTGAGTCGTTCAACTCAGTGCGCTCCTGCAGCTGCGTTATCGTTACGCGCAAGCCCCATGCGACGGTTAACCCATCGCCCCAACAGATCAACAATCATGACCAGCAGCGCTGCCAGTACCGAGGCAACGACTAGCGCAGACCAGATCTGAATGGTTTGCCCATAGTAAGACCCCGCCAGCAATCGCGCACCGAGTCCGGCTACGGCACCCGTGGGTAATTCTGCAACAATGGCCCCCACCAGGGAAATGGCAACAGCCACTTTCATACTGGTAAACAGATAGGGTAATGAGGTTGGCAAGCGCAGTTTGAAGAACGTCTGAAACGGAGACGCGCTGTACGTATGCATCAGATCAACATGGCTGCGATCCGGCGAGTTCAATCCTTTGACCATACCCACCACAACCGGAAAGAAACTCAGGTACATGGATATGAACGCCTTGGGTAACAGCCCCTGGATACCCACCGCGTTCAGCACTACGATAATCATCGGTGCGATAGCCAGAATCGGAATGGTCTGCGATGCGATGATCCAGGGCATCAGGCTTTTGTTGAGTGCCCGGTTATAGACAATGGCGATGGCCAGCAGAATACCCAACAAGGTTCCCATGGCAAAGCCGAGCATGGATGAAGACAAGGTAATCCCTGCGTGAAAAACAAGACTGCGTTTGGATGTGATCTTTTTCTTGACGGTAGTGTTGATGATTTCTTCCACCACCTGATGAGGGGCCGGTAACACAGGCCGCTCCTGCCGCATCGTATTCTCCACCATGCTCATCATAGCAGGGCTTGTACCGGCACGCGTCGCAACGCTTTTTTCCCACGGCAGATTCAGCACCACCGCAAACACGTACCACAGTAGCAAGATGCCAAAAACAACCGTTGCTACCGGAAGCCAGGCTGCCGCTCTACCAACCTTGGCCGGCGTCTTGCTCATGCCACTTCATCATAGCTATGACCCGCTCGCAAGCCGTCGCGCACGCGATTGGCCAGTGCCAGAAATTCGGGCGTCTCACGAATCGACAGATCACGCTCGCGCGGTAGATCACTGTCGATGATGTCGTGGATTCTTCCCGGCCTGGGAGACATGACAACAATGCGGCTGGACAAATACACCGCCTCCGGGATGGAATGCGTCACAAACACGACCGTCTTGTTTGTCTTGGCCCAGAGTTGCAGTAATTGTTCATTCAGATGATCACGGACAATCTCATCCAGCGCGCCGAACGGTTCATCCATGAGTAGCAGATCAGGCTCTACCGCCAGGGCTCTGGCTATGGAGGCACGCTGCTGCATTCCACCGGACAACTGCCAGGGGTACTTCTTTTCAAACCCGGACAAATTGACCAGTTCCAGGTTATGCCTGACACGCTGTTCAATGTCGCGCGAGTTCAGCCCCATGATTTCCAGGGGCAGTGCAACGTTTCTGGCGATAGTGCGCCAAGGATACAAGGCGGCTGCCTGAAAAACATACCCATAGGCTCTGGCCAGGCGCGCTTCAGCCGGTGACAGGCCGTTTACCTGAATCGATCCGGCCGTGGCTCTTTCCAGATCAGCAATGACGCGCAACAGTGTCGTTTTTCCGCACCCCGACGGGCCGATAAACGAGACAAAATCGCCCTGATTGATCAACAGATTGATATCGCTCAGCGCATGTACGTCGCCGTCGCTGGTAGGGAACGTTAACGACAGCTGCGCAATATCTATGACAGCCGACGCTTGGTTTTCTTGTGTCGTCAATGCTTCATACACCAGCAGGCATGTTGGCGGGATCACGCATGACCGGATGCGGCGCCGTGAGCTCTTTCCATTGCGACAGGGCTCGATTCACGGCAGGGTAGGCTTTTCGAGCTACGAATTGTCCGTGACCTTCCTGCGTGCTCACCTCATTTTCCGTGACAACCACCTGACCGCGAGTCAGTGTGTAGCGGGGTAACCCTTTGACTTCGAAGCCTTCAAAAACGTTGTAGTCAATCGCAGACTGCTGTGTCGCTGCAGAGATGGTCTTGGTGCGCTCAGGATCCCACACCACCAGATCGGCATCAGCACCTTCCAGCACAGCGCCTTTCTTCGGGTACATGTTGAGAATCTTGGCGATGTTCGTGGACGTAACGGCAACAAATTCGTTCATCGTCAACCGCCCCGTATTCACACCACGAGACCATAAAACGGACAAGCGATCTTCCAGACCGCCAGTGCCGTTGGGTATTTTCGTGAAGTCTCCCAGGCCCATGCGCTTCTGTTCACTGGTGAATGCACAATGATCGGTTGCCACCACCTGAAGGCTGCCCGCTGCCAGGCCGGCCCAGAGTGAATCCTGATGCACAGAGCTGCGAAATGGCGGTGACATGACGCGACGTGCCGCATGATCCCAGTCTGGGTGTGCGTATTCAGATTCATCCAGCGTCAGGTGTTGAACCAGTGGCTCACCAAACACGCGCTTGCCATTCTGTCGGGAACGTCGGATGGCTTCATGCGCTTCCTCACAAGACACATGCACCACATACAAGGGTACACCCGCCATGTCGGCGATCATGATGGCGCGATTAACGGCCTCACCCTCAACCTGTGGTGGACGGGAATACGCGTGCGCCTCAGGCCCGTTATTGCCCGCTGCCATGAGACTGGCTTGCAACTGTGCAACGACGTCACCGTTTTCAGCGTGAACCAGGGGCATGGCACCCAGTGCAGAACAACGCTTGAATGAGGAATACATCTCTTCATCGTTAACCATCAGCGCGCCCTTGTACGCCATGAAG
>CALLPU010000492.1 GCA_938016235.1 uncultured Granulosicoccus sp.
GCAGGCTCTGATCGCGGCTGATGATATGCACGGGCACGTCGGCACTGGCGCCCCAACCGTTGATGATAGGGGGTGGCTGATGATCACCCAACACAACGATGACAGCGTCGTCCGCATAGCGGGCGGCGTATTCTCCGATGACGTCAAGCGTATAGTCGAGAGACTGCACGTACATGTCCTGTACTTTGGAACGATACTTCCAGCTCACGCGCTCTCCGAAACGGTGGGAGCCATCGTAGATTGATCCGTCGCCAATGCTGTCCCAATCCAGTTTTCTGGGAATAGGCGTCCAGGGAGCATGGGTGCTGAGCAGTGCAATCGTGGCAGCCATCGGCCCGTCGTGCCGTTGTCTGATGGCGTTTTCAAAGTACGATAGCGTGTATTGATCTGGCATGGTGGCATAACCAAAACGTTCACCGGCAAATCCCATCTCGCTGCTGGTACGCAGATCCTCATAGCCGTACCAGACACCTTCAGGCCATGCAAATTGAATGGCCGGCATCAGGCCCACGGAGTGCCAGCCGGCTTGTTGAAACAATCGGCTGATCGATTGCCGGTCGGTGGTTATGAGGCGATCGAAGCGTGCCTGGTTATCAATGTCGAGACCCGATTGAAAGGTTGCATGAGCCAGCCAGCTGCGGCCTCCACGAATGGGAGACGTCAGCCAGCCACTGCGTGAATAAAGCCCGGCTGCACTGATGGTTTCATCCACGGATGCAAGGCGATCGCGGGCAGCCTCGTTGAATCGCTCTGCATCCACGTAGCCCCGTCCATAGGATTCCACGAACAGGATAATGACATCGCGCCCTGCCAACCGATCAAAGGTGGGTGTGTGGTTATCCAGCACACTATCGAACTGCAGTTCTCTGACGAATTCCTGCTGGTCAATGATCGACTTCCTCACGTTGGTGAATCGCCATGAGAATTCAGGCAGTATTTTTGCCTGGAGTGGTCCGTCATAACTGTAGTGATACTCAGCTGCAATGCCAGCGCTGCCAGCAATCAAGGCGATGCTGCTAAGCCACGTCAAACGCCTTCGTACAGATCCTGTCAGTTGTGAGAGAGTAGATAGGCAGCGGTACAACACAACGACAACCATGATGAAAGCAACAAGACAGGCCGCCACGACTCCCGCGGCTTCCAGTGGTCCTATGGATGTCGATGCCAGGTTCCAGCCGTCAGCAATTAAATGCAGCTCCAGCAAGGGGCTGAACCGTCGATTGAATGCCAGATAAGATCCAATATCTGCCAAACGTAACAGGAGCAGTGTGCCCATGGCGATAACCAGTGCATAGCACAGCCAACGTGCCGCTGACTGGCGTATCCAGAGTAGTGCCAGCACGATCACAGGCAGCTCAAGTGGGAAACGGTAGAGCGCATCCAGTGCGAAGAACTTCGGATGCCCGGGGAACAACAGTATCGCAAGAATACCCAGTAACGAGAGCCCTACGGCCATGCTGAGGCGCATCGGAAACGCTCTCCGCGTATCGCCCCCACTGGCGTGGCTGCTACGATTGATCATGGCGATGCTGCTGTTGTTGCTGGTTGCCTGGTTTATTGATGTAGACAAGGCTTTGACCATACTGGCCGACACCGACTGGCGCTTCATCATCCTGGCCTGCGTCATTGTGCAAATGCAGATCATTGTGTCTGCCTGGCGGTGGCAGATCATCGCTGTGCGATTGGGGCAGCTGCTGAGCTTGCGAAGCGCCATTAGTGAGTACTATCTGGCGACCGTTGCCAACCTCAGTTTGCCTGGTGGCGTAACCGGTGATGCTGCGCGGGTGGTTCGAACGCGTCAAACTCAGGGGTGGGGCCTGGCTGCACAGGCCGTTATCCTTGAGCGTCTGTCCGGGCAGATAGCGCTTTTTCTGATTGCGCTGGCCAGCTGGATCGTGTGGTCTGTTTTCTCCACGGTCAGTGTTCCAGATGTTGTAGGTCAGCTGCTGTTCACGATCGTCCTCGTGGTGGCAGGTGCCGGGTTGATCGTTGGAGCGCTGATTCATTTTGCTGCCGAGCCTATTACCCGATTCATTGTCAGTTTTGGTCCGGCTATTCACAGAGCGTGGATCACGGATAACCAGTGGTTGATACAGGGCATGCTGAGCTTGCTGGTGGTTGTCACTTATCTGGCTGTCTTTGCGGCCAGTGCTTTTGCTGTCGGCCATCCCTTGCCATTGATAGCGCTGATGACGCTGGTACCGTTCGTGTTGTTGAGCATGGTGATACCGGTGTCTATCGGAGGATGGGGGATCAGAGAGGCGACGGCGGCCTCGTTGTGGCCGTTGTTGAGCCTGCAGACAGAGGCGGGAGTAGCCACGAGCGTCGTTTACGGGCTTGTGTCGCTGTTAGCCGCTTTACCCGGTGCTCTGTGTGTACTGCTGTTTAGTAAACGCAGAGCGCGTTGACTCCGTGTAGGGTGATCAGCCGCTGGGAATGATGTGCTTTGGCGGTACAGCCACACAACATCAACAGCGAATGAGGCTGTCAAACAGACCAGCGCCGTTACACCCAGAAGGGATGCAAGCGTTGCGCTCAACAATGGCGATAGCATGAGGCACAGCGCAGCGATTTGCAGCACGCAAACGGCCTTTCTGCGAAACGATGGATACAGTTCCCCCCGCAACGGTGCCGACCATACGCTGGCCATGATAAAGGCATACCGTAGCGATCCCAGGCCCAGAATCCAGATGCCTGCTTTTCCCGAGCGCCATATCAGGACAGCCAGAACCAGCGCTAGAAACGCATCCACTTCCATGTCAAATCGAGCACCGAAAGTAGATGCCAGCCGACTGCGTCGCGCCAGATAACCGTCAACACCGTCCAGCGCCAG
>CALLPU010000493.1 GCA_938016235.1 uncultured Granulosicoccus sp.
CGTTCAAATTATTCAAGATGCATCTGCGAGTGCCATTTTTGTTGCTCGCTTTTCTGGAATTCTGCATCTGTGTAGCCGCAGTTTACGTGGCAGTTTATGTGAGATTCGACAGGTCTCTCACCACTGAGATCGACAGTATCAACTCGCCGATTGCAACGTCGGTGTTATTTGGTCTGGTAATGCCAATTACCATGATGGCCATGGGCTTGTATCAGAGCCGATTCCGAGGCGGGATCCTCGGCGTATTTCTCAGATCAGTGATCGGTTTTCTCTGCGGAGCTGCCATTCTGGCGCTCCTCTACTACCTTATCCCACCGTTGTATCTCGGACGTGGCGTGTTTGCTCTGGCCATTATCATCGCGTTCTTCATGGTAGGCACTATCCGCCCTATGTTTTTCTACTACGTCGATAAGGACGTATTGAAAATCCGGGTGTTGGTCCTTGGCGCGGGCGAGAAGGCCAGCTCCATTACTCGCCGGTTGCGTCGCAGAGTGGATCGGCGAGGATTTCGTGTTGTGGGATACGTCAAACTTCCAACGGATTTGCACGTTACTGTCAACAGTGCTGATCTGGTTGATCTCAAGGAAGGATCACTGCTCGACTTCGTGATTGCCAATCAGGTTGACGAGATTGTTGTCGCCGCGGATGAACGCCGGGCTGGATTGCCACTTGAGGAACTCCTGGAGTGTAAATTACACGGTCTCGACGTCATCGATCTGCTCAGCTTTTTTGAACGAGAACAGGGAAAGTTGCCGCTGGATATCCTGCGGCCCGATTGGCTGATCTACTCGGATGGTTTCGAGCGAGGTGCTTTCCGGGATATCATCAAACGGCTTTTCGATATTATTGCCAGTCTGTTCATCGTGGCGATAACCTGGCCGTTCATGCTGTTTGCAGCCGCTGCCATCATGCTCGAAGACGGACTCAAGGCGCCCATTCTGTATCGTCAAATTCGTACCGGTTACCTGGGTAAACCCTTTGAGGTGCTGAAATTTCGCAGCATGACCATCAATGCGGAAAGTGAAGGTGGGGCTCAGTGGGCGACCAAAAACGACAGTCGAGTCACCAGGGTCGGGCATTTCATTCGCAAGACTCGCATAGACGAATTACCGCAGATATTGAACGTACTCAAGGGTGATATGAGTTTTGTCGGGCCGCGCCCTGAACGTCCTCACTTTGTGTCACAGCTCAGCGAGTCCATTCCGTACTACCGAGAGAGGCATGCCGTCAAGCCGGGTATCACCGGATGGGCGCAGGTTTGCTACCCCTATGGAGCATCCATGAATGACTCCATACAGAAACAGGAATTTGATCTTTACTACATCAAGAACCACACGATCTTCCTGGACATGCTGATTCTCTGTCAGACCGCTGAAGTCGTCTTGTTTGGTAAAGGCGCTCGTTAGAGCCTTTTCCCACCAGGCTACCGATGCTTCTCCGGTAGGGTTTCCGTTAGAAGCGTTGGTAACTGATCATGGACAACCAGCGGCGCCTTCCTCACCGCATGCCTGTTAGCGGAGACTGCATGAGTCGAATCGACCCACTCCTTCACGACTACTTGGTGGGTTGAATAAAAGCACCGCGGGATTCGCTTTTTCTGATTTCAGCGGCGCTCGGCATGAATTCACTGGGAGGCGCTTCGCGTATGGCTTCCCTGCCTTTTTCGATAATCTTCTGATTAGCCGAACGATCCAGAAGGAAAAAAGTGATGATCGTCAACAACAGAATTGCCACACCGCCGATTGTCCAGAGTATCTTGCCCGTCATGGCCGGTTTGATCACGGCATCGTGCGTGGCGTCTTCATCCCGGGCCAGTATGCTGGGGTTGAGGTCTTCGTTGGCGTGGCGTGCAGGCGCGTGTTTTTTCGCAGTCTTCTTGCGTTTAGCGGTTGCAGGTTTTTCGGGTTTTGGTCGTGTCTTCACAGGCTCAAAGGGTAGCCGCCCGTTTTCCCGTTGAAAAGATTTCAGACTGTCATAGGACTTTGTCAGTGAAATGAATTGTTGTTGAGCATGGTTTCGCTCTCTGGGCCGCTGGGCGTATTTGTCAGGGTGCCAGAGATGCACAAGCCTTCGGTAATTGGCTCTAGCCTGCGACCAATCTGCACGATCATTCAGCTCCAACTGTTCGTAGTCAGACTTGAAATCGTGTGGCTCTATGCTTTCTTCGTTCATGCGCTGAAGCTTACCGTCCTTTAACCCGTTAAACCGGTGAAAGTTGGGTAATCTGGTGAGTTGAAAATGTAAACACTCATGTATTTCTGTAAATTTTGTGCCCAGGTCAACATAGCGGCAGCTATTAAAAGATAAACTGCGCATCTTGGCCGTAGCATGCGCCAGATCAAGACTTTGCGTGAATGGCCGATACCAGTTTCAAGTTTAAGGTTAACGATCTATCTCAGGTACTCGTTTTGGCGAGGGTTTTTTGTGAGCCAGTTCACGTGTCCCGGAGGCACACCATCTCAATGAACACTTTTCGCGTCTTTACTCTGTTGTTGACGTTTTTGCTGACGGCCTGCGGTGGCACCCGAGGCCCATTGAGCGAGAACGAGCGTCCGCCAGAAATTCAGATCAGCGAGGCCCCCGAGTTTCGGCTGGGTACCGGTGACGTGATTAGTGTCAGCGTGTGGAAAAACCCGGATCTCTCCGTTCGTGTTCCCGTGCGGCCAGACGGCTTTGTATCTGTGCCACTCGTCGGTGAAATAATGGCTGGCGGCAGAACACCTGCCGAGATCGCGGCCGATACCGAACGCAAGCTTTCTCAGTTCATAAGGACACCCAAGGTGTCTGTGATCATCGAAGAAATCCCCAGCGCTGAGTTTCAGAACCGCGTTCGGGTAGTGGGTGGTGTAGCAGAACCCAAATCGATTTCGCACCGGGACGGCATGACCATAATTGATCTTGTGCTTGAAGCGGGTGGTGTCAATGAATTTGCGTCACCCAACGGAGCCAGGCTTTACCGTACCGTGGACGGCGTGGCTCGCGTCTACGATATTTACCTGTCGGATATTCTGTCTGAAGGGTTGCTGGACACCAACTACCCGTTGGTGCCCGGTGATGTCATAACTATTCCCGAGCGGCGTTTCTAGCGTGCTATTGGATTGCATGACCACTATTAGCGTATACACAGCCTGGTGATGATCGTTGACTTATGAGTAATATAACACTTGATGAAATGATGCCACTGCTCTCGCGGGAAGCGAGCGCCCGCAGTGGTTCCCTACTGGCGATTTTCGTCGGCATCAGCCTGGTGTTTCTGGTCACAGGGCTGATGTGGCAAAAGAAATACACCTCGTTCGTGCAGTTGTACGTCGACGACAGCAACCT
>CALLPU010000494.1 GCA_938016235.1 uncultured Granulosicoccus sp.
TGTTTCTCAATCCCCGGCATTGTGAGCAGGCTGGCGAGACATACTTCACAAAGTGGTGTCAATTGGCTGGCGACTTCTGGCGTGTCTGGCGTATTGTTCAGCCATGGCCCGAGCGTACTCGGCTACTCAATGAGATCAAGCAACAAGCCTGACAAGAGAGACACATCATGAACCTGTCAAGAAAATCTGTTAGCCGTCCTGCAGCTTCTGTTTCGACGCGAATCGTTGCCCAAAAACGCTGGGTACATCGTAACCAGCTCGAAATCGGCATGTACGTGGAAGAACTCGATCGTCCCCGGATCGAAACACGATTCATGTTTCAGGGATTCATCATCGATACCCCCGAAATGCTGTTAGCCGTACAGGAAGCCTGCGAATACGCCTGTGTGCAGACGGAGAAGCTCGCCCGGATCTCGTCCAACAGCAGCCGACGTCTGGTTGGCGCGGTCAGACATCACTAGAGTGGGTCGGGCGGCCTGTGTAGAAGAAACCGTGATTGGTAGAATAAACCGTCATTTGTAGTAGCTAATGCCACCCGCATCACATTTTTACGCTTTTTGTGGCCGCCTGAGAGTAGAATTTACATAGTTTCAGGGCGTCTTTGCGCTGTCAGATCTCGGGGGGCTGACTTTGGCTACAGGCACGACACTTCAACGGCCCTATCTGGACGCTGACAAGTTCGCGCGGCTGTTCGAAAAGATGCCGGTCTTTGCCGCGATGGTGACACCCACTGGCAAACTGATGAGTGTCAGTATGCCACTTCAGTTCTCCTCTGCCGGTGGTGATGGCGCCTTTCAGCCGTGGGCGAGACTGCAGGATCTACCGCTCTGGGGCGGTGACCCGCTGACTAAGGAGCGCATTCAGCGTTGCCTGTCACTCACTGGCAACGGCGAAACACTCGTCGACGATATGCCGTTTCATGGCGGCACCTCCGGAATCGGCATCATGCAGCTGCATCTGGCGCCGCTGGTGTCCGAGGCAGGTCAGGTTGCGCAGATCATGTGTCTCGGTGTCGATCAGACCGCCTTGAAGAAGCTGCAGTCTGATCTGCGAACCAGCGAAAGGCGATTCCAGGATATGTCACACGGATTGCCGCTCATGGTCTGGGTCAGCAACGTGGACGGTGAACAGGTATTTGCCAATCGTTGTTTTTGCGAATTCTTTGACATTACCGAAGACGAGGCGATCGGTGAAAGCTGGGCGGCAAATGTGCATCCCGACGACGAAGCCTATTATGAGCTCTACAAACGGTGTCTGGAGCAGCGCGTCTCATTCCGGCGCGCGGTGCGCATGAAAAACGCGAGCGGTCAATGGCGTTACCTGGAGACGTTTTGCCGGCCAAACTACAACCCTGCTGGAGAATTTACCGGGTTTATCGGCACTAGCATCGATATGACGGAGCAACATCGTGTCGAGCAGCGCCTTGCGGATGCGGATCGCCGCAAAGATGAGTTTCTGGCAACACTGGCGCACGAGCTGCGCAATCCTTTAGCGCCGATTCTAACGGGCGTGGAGTTGATCAAACAGATCTCTGGCCACTCGGCAACCATTGACAACGCTATTGAAATCATCGAGCGGCAATCCCGACAGATGAGCTTGTTGATCGATGATCTGATGGATGCGTCGAGAGTCAGTCAGGGCAATTTCGAGCTGAGAAAGCATGTTGTACAGCTGGATGATCTGGTGCGAGAAGCCGTTGACACGTGCCGCCCCAGTATAGATGAAGCAAAGCACAAGGTTACCATGACACTACCTGCGCAACCGGTGTGGGTCAGGGTAGATCCGTTGCGCATGAATCAGGTCTGTACCAACCTGCTGAAAAACGCCTGCAAATTCACACAGCAGCAAGGCAGCATTCATCTATCGTTCAAAGAATCACACCAGGGTTTCGAGATAGCCGTAACCGACAACGGTCGTGGGTTTGCGCCCGATACCATAGACCGAGTGTTCGATATGTATACCCAATTGAACAAACGCCCCGTTAATGGCGATGTCGGGCTTGGAGTAGGGCTTGCGTTATCGAAGTACCTTGTCAATCGTCACGGTGGCAGCCTCAGCGTCGTCAGCGACGGTTTGAATCGCGGAAGTACCTTCAAGATCCTGTTGCCGTTGTCACTAAAGGCCGAGCCGCCGCTTGAATCATCAGAGCCGGTTATCAACAAATGGGTGACGAACGAGCGGAGGAGTGATGAGTCGAGCCGACTGCTGGCTGCTGTCACAGCGCCGAGTCCGGAGATTCTGTCACCTGGCACAGCGGTTGACCGCCCGGCTACTCGTGATTCACAGAGCGTCCCCCGCACATCGACAACGGTTCCCAAAGTGCTTATCGTGGATGACAATGAGGACGCTGCTTTCATTATTTCAGAGCTGCTGGAACACTTGGGTGTAGAAACGCTGATCGCCCACACGGGAGCGGGTGCTCTGACACACTTCAGTATCTTTGAACCCGATATGGTGCTGCTGGATATCGGTCTCCCTGATATCGATGGGCTGGCGGTGGCAAGGTCTATCCGTGAGTCGGGGGCCTGGGGCAAGCAAGTCAGGCTGGTGGCGTTAACCGGATTGGGAAGCCCTGATGACAAAAGCAAATCGCTGAAGGCTGGTTTTGATGATCATCGGGTAAAACCACTCTCGCTGGTTCATCTTGGGCCGATGGTGCAGCAACTGAAGAAAGCGCCACCGCCCGTTCCATAACGAGCCTCGTGAATCGGGCAGATGTGTGTACTGACCGGTCAGAGCAGCAGGGTGGCCAGACCAAGAAACGCAACCAGCCCTACAACATCAGTGACAGTGGTCAAGGCGACACCGCCGGCCAACGCTGGATCCACACCGATCTTGCGCATGAACATCGGCAGCATGGCACCGGCATACGCTGCAGTGATCAGGTTGACCACCAGTGCTATACCGATTATCAGACCAATCTGCGCATCACCGAACCAGAACCACACCAGCGCGGCGACAATCATGGCCCAGAGCAATCCGTTCAAGAGCCCGATGGCGACTTCGCGGGTCAGCAAGTCGCGCAGGTTGCTCTTGTTTATCTGATTCAGCGCCTGGCCACGAATCACCAGCGTCAGAGTCTGACTACCGGCGATTCCACCCATGCTCGGTACGACACTCATCAAGACCGCTAAAGTCACGACACGCTCCAGCGTGCCTTCAAATTGAGCAATGACCCAGGAGGCAAGCAGGGCGGTAAGCAGATTGACCCCTAACCAGAGTGCGCGCTTACGGGTGCTTTTCAGCACCGGTGCGAAGATATCGTCTTCCTGATTCAATCCCGCCATGCTCATGACGGATTGTTCCGCCTCCTCGCGGATAACATCGACGACATCATCGATGGTGACGCGTCCTATCAGACGATTTGAATCATCAACAACCGGTGCGGAAACAAGGTCGTAATCTTCAAAAGCGCGGGCAACGTCGGTTTGCGTCATCAACACGGGCAGCGGCTCGATGATGTGCTCACATAACTCGCTGACGAGTGTATCGGCCGGATTGGTCAGAATGACTCGTAGTGACAGCTCACCTTTATAGCGTCCGTACCGATCAGTCACCCAGAGTCTGTCCGTCTTGCGCGGCATATCCCCGCGTCTTCTCAGATACCGTAACACTACGTCCAGCGTGACATCACCCCGAACAGTCAACACGTCCAGGTTCATCAGGCCACCGGCACAGTCTTCCGGGTAGGCCAGGACCTGCTCCAGGCGATCCCGGTCCTGACGGTCCATACCGTCGAGAATCTCACTGGTCAGTTGTTCTGGCAGTGATTGAACGAAGTCGGCCAGGTCGTCCAGGTCCAATTGCCCGGTGGCGGCCCGCAACTCCTCGACATCCATATCCCTGACCAGGCTCTCGCGAACCTCGTCACCCACTTCCATGAGGATCTCGCCTTCCAGATCGAGGTCAATGATTTCCCACAGCACCCGACGCCGGTTAGGCGGAAGTGCTTCCAGGGCATCGGCGATCTCTGCTGGATGCATGGCCAGCATGATCTTGCGCGCAGCCGATAACGAACCGTCGGTTATGTTTTCTGCCAGTGCGCTGGACTGCTGCTCGATTTCGGGTTCCATTGACTTGGTATCAGGTCCTGCAGAGTGTGGCCCGGAACTGGCTCAGATCAGTTGTCGGATGCAGAGGCGTTGATTTTGTCCAGTTGGGCTCGCTGCTCAACCGGTGTTGATGCATTCAACAGCGCATTCACCTGTTTTTTCAGCGTAGACCGACGACACGAAATCAAGGTGTGCTTGGTTTCCAGTATGAGGTTAGGGGGCATACTGAAATCCGTCAATCCCAGCCCGAGCAGTAGCCTGACATAGCGTGAGTCACCGGCCATTTCGCCACACATGGCAACCGGGATGCCCGACTTTTGTCCTGCATCGATGGTGTTCTTTATCAACGTCAATACGGCCGGATGCAGCGGATCGTAAAGGTAGTTCACCTGATCATCAATGCGATCAATGGCCAGCGTATATTGAATGAGATCATTCGTGCCGATCGACAGAAAATCCAGGCGTTGTGCGAACTGCTCGGCGGCGATGGCGGCTGCCGGAACTTCGATCATGGCTCCTACCGGAACCTTTTCATCGAAATCAACGTTCTCATCGCGTAGCGTCTGTTTTACCTGCTCGATCAATTTCAGGCATTGATCCACTTCAGCCAGGTTGGTCAGCATGGGCAGAAGCAAACGAATGGGTCCACGCGCTGATGCGCGAAATATCGCCCGCAGTTGCGGTAGAAACAGGGTGGGATCACTCAGGCACAAGCGGATGCCGCGCAATCCCATGGCAGGGTTGTGGGCCAATGGCCTGACACGCATGTTCACGGCGCCATCCATCTGTTTGTCAGCGCCGAGGTCTGCCGTTCGGATAGTGAGCATGTCACCTTTCAGGGCTCTGAGTACTTTTGTGTAGACCTTGAAGTGTTCCTGTTCGGTGGGCACCGTATCGCGGTTCATGTACAGAAACTCAGTGCGGTACAGGCCAACTCCGTCGGCGTTGACACGCTTGAGCGCCTTGAGATCTTCTTCGATGTCGATGTTGGCTGACAATGTCAGCTTGACACCATCAATGGTCACTGCCTCGGTATCGAGTAACTTGCCCAGCTCGCGCTGCCTCAGTCGAGTCTCTTTTTGCTGACGCTTGACATCAGCCAGCATGTCGTCGGTGGGTTCGGCCAGCACCATACCCAGGTGGCCATCCAGCGTTAGTGTCTCGCCGGATTTGACATAGCGGCGAATGTTGGGAATACCCACAATGGCCGGAATTCCCAGGCTACGGGCCAGAATGGCGGTGTGCGACAGTTGTCCGCCTGTCTCTGTGATGAAGCCGGCAACACCATGATGCTGCATGGTCACCGTGTCTGCCGGTGTCAGATCATCGGCAACAATTATCTGTCCTTTCCAGTGCTCGGATCCCACGACATGTTCGGCGCCATCGTCCAGCGCTCTGAGTACCGAATCAATAACATGATTGACATCATCGATACGCGTTGCCAGATACACATCCTCCATCGAGCCAAACACTTTTATCAGTTCTTCGCGCTGTTGCTGCAGCGCCGCTTCGGCATTGATCAGCTCGGCTTTGATAATCTCGACCGGACGCTGTGACAACACACCATCGTCGAGCATCAGTATGTGTGTTTCGATGAACGCGCTGACATCACTGGGTGCATCCTGCGGGATGTTGTCGCGGGCCGTCAGCAGCTGTACGCGAGCCGCTTTCAGTGCCCGCTTGTAACGTCGTACTTCAGCGGGCACCGATTTTTTCGACAAGCTGCGTGATGTCACATCAATCTGGTTACGTCGCAGTAGATAGGCGTCGCCCACCGCGACACCCCGCGAGACTCCGATGCCATTGAACATCAGACTCATCCCGACTTACTCCTCTTCGTCAAAGCGCCGATTGATCAAGTCTGCTACAGCTTCCAGTGCGTCGCTTTCATCTGAGCCGTGTGCGCTCAGCGTGATGTTGGACCCACAGCTGGCAGCTAGCATCATAACGCCCATGATGCTCTTGCAGTTCACTCGTTGACCTTCCTTTTCAATGTCGATGTTAGATTCGAACGAGGAGGAAAGTTTAACGAGTTTGGCGGCAGCCCGAGCATGGAGTCCAAGCTTGTTGATGATCTGCAGTTCGCGTGTAATCACAGTGGCATACCCGTCATGTCAGGACAGTTCACGATGTCGTTTGGAAACATTGCCTCGCAGGGCAGAAAAGTGGGCTGCGAGCCGTTCAGTCAGGTAAACAGAGCGATGGCGCCCACCCGTGCAGCCGACCGACACCGTCAGGTAGGCGCGATTTTCTGCTTCGAACAGCGGTAGCCAGCGTTGCGTGAAATCCTTGATGTCCTTGTACATGTCTTCAACTTCCGGTTGCTCTTCGAGAAACTGAATGATCGGCTTCTCGCGTCCATTGAATCGGCGTAAATCCGGTTCCCAGTGCGGGTTGGGCAAACAGCGCACGTCGAACATGAAATCGGTACTGGCCGGTGTGCCGTGTTTGAACCCGAACGATTGAAAGATCAGTGCAAGTCCGCCATGCGTCTTTCCCAGCAGGTACGTACGAATGATGTCGCGTAAATCGTGAAGATTCAACGCCGATGTATCCACGACCAGCTCTGCTTCATCTTTCACCTGATCGAGCAGTCTGGCCTCTTCATCAATGGCGTTGATGAGCGGTAGATCCTGGCTGCTCAGTGGATGTTTTCGGCGTGTTTCGGAAAACCGCGTGACCAGCGTGCTTCTGTCCGTATCGAGGAACAGGACTTCAACGGTTGCATCTTCTCGCTGGCGTAGTTCCCTCAGCAGCTTCATCAGGTTATCGGCTGATGCCCGCTCACTACGCATGTCGATGCCAATGGCGAGTTTGTCGTAAAGTTCAGAGCCACTGGCCAGCAACTTGTCGATCAGATCAGAGAGGAAGTTGGCCGGCAGGTTGTCTATGCAGAAAAAGCCTTCGTCTTCGAGTGTGTGCAGGGCGACACTTTTGCCTGATCCGGATAACCCGGTGACTATCGTCAAGCGTGTCATCAGTTTGTCTCTGGGTCTGTGGAGTGTGTTTGCATTTCTGTACCGGATTTTGGTCGTGGCGGTGGCGGCGAAACACGCCGATGTGCTGGCTTTGCACGCAAAGCCTCAGCCTGCTTGCTGACAAGATCAGCTGATGCGCTGTAACCACCCGCGCGTAGAATCTGATCGCGCACGGCCGCTTCCACGAGTACAGCCATGTTGCGGCCCGGTGCAACCGGAATAGTGCGTTCGGGGACATTGACGCCGAGCACCGTTCGTGTGCCGGAGGGTTCGCCAATTCTGTCGCCTGCCAAGTCTGCCATATCCTTGCTGAAATCATCACTGCTAACCGGCTTCAAGTGCACGATACAGCGGAGTATTTTTCGGGAGCGGGTGTGCGCATCACCGTACATCAGCGCTATGTTCAATACACCCAGGCCACGAACTTCAAGAAAGTCACGTAACAGGGCCGGACACTGGCATTCCAGTGTGCCGGGGGCAATGCGGGTGAACTCTGGTGCATCGTCAGCCACCAGGATATGTCCGCGGCTGATCAGTTCCAGCGCCAATTCGCTTTTCCCGACACTGGCATCACCGGTAATCAAGACCCCGGTGCCATGTACATCCATCATGACGCCGTGGATTATTTCTCGCTCGGCCAGTAATTGCGTGAGAAGGAAGCGCATTCGACTGTGCAGCTGACTGTATTCCAGTGGCGAGCGGAGTAAGGCGATTTCTTCGCGTTTTGCCAGCGAGACGATATTAGGCGGCGGTAGCAGGTTGTTGGACACAACTATCATGTCGCAAGTGTTGGGCAGAGAGTATTCGAAGCGATCGCTATCCAGAGAGGTGTCGTTGGCGAATAACCGAACCTCGGCGGAACCGAGCAGCTGTATGCGATTGGGGCTGTTGAAATTCAATGGCCCGAGCAGGCGAGGGCGCTCATCGGGGGCCATATCCCGCGTCAGTTTTCGTTGCGCGGCCCCTTGACCGGCCACCCACGATAATTTCAGATCTTCCTGCAGCGCTGAAAATGCGTCATCGACGGTGAGTTGTCGAGTGGACATGGGATGTGTTTTTCTCGGTGGAATCAGTCCGTAACCGGCGACAGAGAGCTTAAATGAGAGTACAGCCGTTCCGGTTCTTCGAAGGTTCGCAGCTGGCTGCGCAAGCTTTCATCGCTGAAGCGTCTGGCGAGCTGAGCGAGTATCTTGAGGTGTTCATCGTTACAATCCTCCGGGACCAGAAGGCCTAGCACCAGGTCGACGGCCTGACCGTCTGATGATTCGTAATCGACGCCATTGTCGAGCGTAACAAAGGCGGCTATGGGCTCTTCGATGCTGCTCAAGCGGCTATGCGGAAGCCCCACACCATGCCCAAGCCCGGTGCTGCCAAGCCGTTCCCGGCTGATGAGAGCGTCGAGTATTTCCATGTCGCTGAGGGTGTCTGATTCCGCATTGTCCTTGTCTCCAGGCTTTCGGGCTTTCTTGGATTTTGCCGATGAGCCGGGAGCAGGTGGCTCGGATTCATCCTCGCCGGGCACGTTTTGCGCTGCTGTGGCGGCAAGCTTTTTTGCTCGCAGCGATTCGCCGAGCAGTTCAGCTACCGTTTGCAGAGTGCGTTTTTTGCTCTGCACGTCGCAGCGGCAACGTATTCTTTCAGGTTCAAGTAGATCCGATAAATCCATAAGACGACAGACTTTGGCAACCCTTGGCAGCTCAAAGGCCCTGCAACCTGCTCCACACCACAGTGGGACTGTGTGGGCAGGTTGAATCAGGGCCTTTGAGTCATCGCGATAGCGCTATTGTGCGCTCTCGCAGTTCGGATTAAAAGAGCCGCGTTGGCGTTTTGCCAGCTATTCGAATACGGGCTCCCGAGACCGGCGTTGAGCTTTCTGCTTTTCCTTATGTCGAATCAGCTGGCGATCGAGCTTGTCTGTCAGCAGATCTATGGCGGCGTACATGTCGGGTTCAGTGGTGTCCGCATATAGCTTGGTCCCCGCCACTTGAATGGTGGCTTCGGCTTTTTTCCGCATTTTTTCGACGGTGAGGATGACGTGCACTCCAAACAGGTTCTCGGAGTGGCGTTGGAGGCGTTCCATCTTGCCGGTCACGTAGTTACGCATGGAGCTGGTTACGTCCACGTGGTGGCCGGTTACTGTGAGGTTCATGGGCATCTCCTGATGTTCAACTTTCGGTTCAACGAGGAATGCGAGGGCTTTTAGACCCGTCGCAGCATGATCCAGGACCATTGCGTGTCCTGTTGGAGGGGTCTGGCAAGCCCATGGCTCCGCATATCCTGCACGAATGGCGAGATGACCGGGAGACGCTATAGCTGGACCTGCGTTTTCTTGCATAAAACCTTTTAGTTCAAACGTTTACGCTCATTTGATGGCGGGATTGCCATGGATTCACGATACTTGGCTACGGTCCTTCGCGCAACCTGTATTCCTTCAGCGACTAACGTACTGGCGATTTTACTGTCGGATAACGGTTTCGTAGCGTCCTCCGCAGCAATAAACTTTCGAATCATGGCGCGGATGGCCGTTGCCGAGCACTCACCCCCGTTGGCAGTGGACACATGGCTGGAGAAAAAGTACTTGAATTCGAATATGCCGCGCGGAGTATGGATGTATTTGTGAGTTGTGACGCGCGAAATG
>CALLPU010000495.1 GCA_938016235.1 uncultured Granulosicoccus sp.
CAAAGCGTGCTGTCGTTTTCCCTGGCAAGGCTGGGTACGCTGGTCATGATCGCCGTTTATGTGGTGCTGGTGCCCATCATGGTTTTCTTTGCCCTCAAGGACAAAGACAAGCTGTTGTCCTTTGCTGACAAATTCGTGCCCAATCGCAGCGAGCTGACCTTCGAGGTCTGGCGTGAGGTTGATCAGAAAATCGGCAATTACATTCGCGGCAAATTCGTCGAAGTCATGATCGTGTGGCTGGTGACGTACATTCTGTTTGCCTACATGGGGCTCAACTACTCCCTGCTACTCAGTTTTCTGGTGGGTCTGTCGGTCATCATTCCTTATGTGGGAGCGATTGCGGTTACCGTGCCCATTGCACTGATTGGTTTCTTCCAGTGGGGCCTTACCGCAAAGCTGGGCTATCTGCTGATTGCCTATCAGATCATTCAGATCCTCGATGGCAACGTACTGGTACCGCTGTTGTTCTCGGAAGTCGTCAATCTTCATCCACTAGCGATTATTGCTGCAGTGCTGTTTTTTGGCGGGCTCTTTGGTCTGTGGGGTGTATTTTTCGCCATCCCGCTGGCAACGCTGGTGCAGGCCGTCATGAACGCCTGGCCAAAAGCCCGTGAACACCGCGATGGCGTCACTCAAAGAGCCTGAACAGCGGCCAGTACCTCGTCTACATGACCCGGCACTTTCACCTTTCGCCAAGCTTGCCCTAACACGCCTTTTTCATCGATCAGGAAGGTGCTTCGTTCGATACCTTCAAACTCCTTGCCGTACATTTTCTTCAGTTTGATGACATCGTAGGCTTGGCACACACCACCTTCCTCATCGGAGAGCAACTCAAAAGGCATGGCCTGCTTGGCCTTGAACTTCTCATGGCTGGCGACAGAGTCTTGCGAAATACCCAGAATGACAGCGCCGGCCTGGGTAAAGGCATCGATGCCATCGCGAAAGTTCTGGCTTTCCGTGGTGCAACCGGGTGTGGCATCTCGCGGATAGAAGTACAGAACCACTTTGCTGCCCTTCAGGCTGGACAGGGATATCTGCTGGTCACCGGTGGCCGGTAGATCGAAGGCGGGTGCAGGTTTGTTCAGTTCTGGCAAGCTCATGATGCTGAAATCTGTGGTTAACGGGGTGCGCAACCTGACTGTTGATGAATTCGCTCAATCTTTCTGAATAGGGCATGGCGCTTCATGACGTGTTCAGGTCAGGTAAAGCAGCAGGTTGCAGGGTCAGTATACGCAAGCTCGCATCAGTCATTGTCAACTCGCTGAATTACCGCACCAACCCTGTCAGGGCGCTCAAGTACTGCCATACTCCAGCTGGCATTGAAGCGGTAACAAGGCAGCAAGGGCTTTTCCGGATATTGGTTGAGAAAGCCGTCTACCGTAAGTACCATGGCGGGGATAACTTCAGGAGCAAGACATGTTTCAGGGCAGCATGGTGGCGTTGGTCACCCCGATGCTCGACGATGGTTCGGTGGATGATGCTGCTTTGGCAGCGCTGATCGAATTTCATATCGAGGCTAGCACCGATGCAATCGTGGCCGTAGGTACCACCGGAGAATCAGCAACGCTGACGGTGCCTGAGCATGGACAAGTGATAAAACGGATTGTTGACCTGGTAGCAAAGCGTATCCCGGTCATTGCCGGTACCGGTGCCAATGCAACGGCTGAGGCCATAGAACTCACCAGGCACGCAAAACACGCAGGTGCCGATGCCTGCCTGCTGGTCACGCCGTATTACAACAAGCCCACCCAGGAAGGGTTGGTCCAGCATTTCAGTGCGGTTGCCAGCGCTGTAGCAATACCGCAGATTCTCTACAATGTGCCTGGTCGCACGGCGCTGGACATGTTGCCGGAAACCACTGCCAGGTTGTCAGCCGTGAGCAACATTATCGGCATCAAGGAAGCGTATGGCACTGTGGATCGTATCGTTGCGTTGATTGAACAGTGCTCAGACGGTTTTGCCGTGATCACGGGTGACGATGCAACCGCCATGGAAAGCATGCTGGCTGGCGCGAAAGGCGATATATCGGTCACTGCCAATGTAGTGCCTGCTGAGATGCATCTGATGTGCAAGGCGGCAATAGCCGGTGATCGGCAAGGTGCTGAGGCCATCGAAGCACGAATCAGTGATTTGCACCGAGTATTGTTTGATGAATCAAACCCTATCCCGGTGAAGTGGGCGTTAACGGCGATGGGCCGTATTGGAGCGGGTATTCGACTGCCGCTGACACCGTTGGCAGCCGAGTATCATGAGCCGGTGACGGCGGCCTTGAAGAAGGCAGGGGCATTATCGTGAGAACAGTGAAAGCACTTCTGGCGACAGTGGTTGTGGCTACCGCCCTGAGTGGCTGCGGTAGTTTCCGGTCTGATGCCAGTCCGGATGTCGTCTACGACCGGAACTCCGATGCTGCCCGGCAACTGCAAGTGCCACCGGATCTCACTGATGTCAGTAATACCGAGCAGTTTGTGTTGCCCGGTACGGCCGGTGCTCCTGTCACTCGTAATACCTTGTTGCCACAGTTTGCGTCTGTGCGCTTTGAACGCAACGGCGAACAGAGCTGGTTGGCCTTCGAGCAAGCTCCGGAAGATCTCTGGCCACAACTGCTGGCATTCATACGCCAGGAGAAATACCGGGTAGCGCAGACTCAACCTGTCAACGGTGCCGTTTTTACGCAGTGGCGACCCGCCAGCGCCATTGCCAAGGCCGGTTTGTTGAAGAATCTGATCGGCGACGATGAAGCGTTCACGCGGGTAGGTTTCCGGTTGGAACGAGAGGGTTCCGGTGCCCGGTTGTTTGCTCGTTCACAGGCCACCTCTGAAGAGCAGGCCACGAAACCGTCAGTGAGCGTGGATGCTTCGTGGCCCGCCAGTTCGCATGATCCTGAGGCCACCAGCGAGCTGCTTACCCGATTGCTCACTTTCCTGGGTCTGGAAGAGCAGAAAGCCCGCGGCATCATCAATGCAGCGCAGATACAATCGGTGATAGACAACGCCGCACTGCAGACTAACGGCTCTGGCACTCAGCTGGTGGTGTACCGAGGATTCCAGCCCTCTTTTGCGGCTGTATTAACGGCACTGGAACAGCTCGACTATGCCGTCACCAGCAGTGATGATGGCGTGGGTCGCATTGAATTCAACGATGACCAGACCCCGTTGGTCATCGAGCTGACTCCCACGCACATCAGCGAAGTACGCATTGCTGTCACGGATGCGCAAGGGCGTCGATTACCGGCAACGGCGGAGCAGTCCGTCCTTAACGCATTGCTTGATCGCCTGGCATAAGCGTCGGAGCTGCCGCGTGATAAAAGTTGCCGCGCTGGGTAGTGGCAGTTCTGGTAACTCACTGCTGGTTCAATCGGGTGGAACCACGTTACTGATCGACTGCGGCTTCACCATGAAGGAAACCGTGGCCCGCCTGTACCAGCTGGGTTTGACACCCACTGAACTTGACGCTGTGCTGATCTCGCACGAACACGGCGATCATGTCAAAGGTGTTGGCCCGCTCTCGCGTAAATTCGGGTTACCGGTGTGGTGCACGCACGGAACCTATCATCGGGCGCGCGATAATCGTTTTGCCTCGGTGCGGCTGTTCCATGCACACGAACCGTTTGTTATTGGCGACATTCATGTGGACCCGTTTCCAACGCCTCACGATGCCGCCGAGTCCTGCCAGTTCGTGTTTTCGGTGCAGAGCACACGCTTTGCCAACGTTACTGATCTGGGTGCCTGCACTCCGCATGTACGACAGAAACTGGCGGGTGTGCACGGACTGGTCGTTGAGTGTAACTACGACAATGAGATGCTGCGCAATGGTCCTTACCCGCCAAGCCTGCAAGCCAGAATCCGGTCGGATTATGGTCACCTGGGCAACGATCAGGCGGGCGAGCTGCTACAGCAACTGGACCATCCTGAGCTGCAGTGTATTTTGCTGGGGCATTTGTCAGAGCAGAATAATTCTGACGCCGTGGCTCTGACAACCATTCAAGATCATCTCGGAGGCGGGCACGAAAGAGTGAAAGTATTGGCACAGCATTGCTGCAGCGAATGGTTCGAGATTGCGGCGGAATCGGCGATATCAGAGGAACTGCCTGTTCAATCCAATGCGGAGCAGCCCGAAGAACAACCCATAGAACGGCACATTGAACAATCGTTCGAAACCCGAAAGGTCACAGCGGACGCCTGATCAGCCGGCAGCTGTTCGTAACGTCTGGTCAGCGACAACCAGCTCGCTGATCTGCTCTCGCAGCCCGTCGATGTCCAGCTTGCAATAGGCCAGCAACTCTTCCCGACTGCCGTGTTCCACAAACTCATCAGGCAAACCGACGAGCCGTACGGATGTGGTACTGCCAACACTGGTGAGGTGTTCGGCAATGCCTGCGCCGGCGCCACCGGGAATCACGTTCTCTTCCAGTGTCACGATCAGGTCGTGTGACGCGGCGATTGAGTTAATAAGCTCTGTGTCCAGCGGTTTGACGAAGCGCATGTTAACCACCGTAAAGCCCATCTCTTCGCCTAACGCCTCAGCCGGGGCCACCATGGTGCCGAAGGCCAGCAGTGCCACGGATTGACCTTGACGTCGCATATCAGCCTTGCCTACCGGCAATGCGTTCATCTGTTCCTCGACGTCCACGCCCGGTCCGTTGCCTCGCGGGTAACGAACAGAACTGGGGCCGTCCAGTTGCATGCCGGTATACAGCATCTGTCGACACTCGTTCTCGTCAGCCGGGGCCATGATGACCATGTTTGGCAGGCAACGCATGAA
>CALLPU010000496.1 GCA_938016235.1 uncultured Granulosicoccus sp.
AGGCTCAGGCTCAGGCTCAGGCTCAGGCTCAGGCTCAGGCTCAGGCTCAGGCTCAGGCTCAGGCTCAGGCTCAGGTTCTGGTTCTGGTTCTGGTTCTGGTTCTGGTTCTGGTTCTGGTTCTGGTTCTGGTTCTGGTTCTGGTTCTGGTTCTGGTTCGGTTACTTCAATAGCCGCGTTATTGAATTCGACCGCATCGCTTTCATTTGCAAATATGTACACAAGCTCTGTATTGCTGTTACACGCTTGTACGCTGGTGGTATCTTGCCCCCAGCAAGATCGCCACGTACCCGGCTCCAGGAACTCCACGCTGAGCAAGTAATATCGTCTCGTTGAACTATCCCATAGCAGCAAGGTATTTCCAAAAATAAAAAATCGCCCACTAGACTGAATACCGTTACGCACCAGGGCATATTCTTGCGCACCCAGGCTCAGATAGTCACCAGAAAAGACGTTTTCATCATTGACCAGGTAGTACTTTCTGAAAGAGCGGTTTTCGCTGCGAGTGCTTTCTGATGAGTTTGATGACTGACTTGCCCTTGCATGCGTGGACGATACTTCTTGCGCATTTGCCAGACCGTTGTAGATTGCTCCAGACGCACAAACAAACGCAGGTAAAACATGAGCGCATAGTTTTAATTTCACGACAACTCCAGATTGATAAGCACTTGCGAAGGATGGCTCAGCAGTTCACATGATGAGTGCCAAAGCATGCATTGCCTGTTGAACATCTTGAAGCTTGCTGAAAAGCTCAGATGTCCGTGAGCATCGCGAATGCTACCGACAGAAATCTGGAAAGGTGCATTAACGTCGTCTATTTTTCTTTTATGTAAGGCTTTACCGCATCAGTACAACGGCAAGAAAATCCCCTACGCATAAACAGCTCAAGTCCATGGTAATGAACGCTCTGTCATATGGGCTGTTCATGCTTGCACTTTCGTGCTTCAACCACGACCCACTCGGTATCAATCACGTTAGTAACTCATGCTTTCTAGCCGTGCTAATCACAACCCTCGAGCCAGACATCAAAAGCAGACTGCGCGTTGCACTCACCAGCGATCAACCTGTGTACCCTGTCGACCCGAATTGCCGTCTCAGTATCCTTGTCGTTCCACATTGACAAATTCGATGGTGCAATAAGTACGCTGATCAGGCGTATGAATTGAGCGTCTGTGATGCTGTCGGGCGTAGTACCGAATACTGCATCGCTTGCTCGAAAAAATCCGTCAATCCACTGGTTGCGCTGATCCCGCCCCATCGGCACAGTGTCCAGATAAAGAGCCAGGATCTGATCCTTCGTCAGTATGGATTCCAATCCCAGCGCATAGCCGGTCTGTCTCAGCTTCGACATACCCGGCTTGAACGACTCGAATCCAAGTCGCTTGGATAAGGATTGTGTAATAGTTGTGATTCCAGCGCCGCGAGAGACAACATCCACGCCCTTGTGCTGCCAGAAACCAGGATCCTCCAGCAAGATCAGCCACGCACTACGTTCTTTTCCAAGCCCAATGATATCGTAACCTTCAGCTTTCAACTGGTTGGCAGCATGGACTAGTTCGCCAGCATGATTCCTTGCATCCCAGTATCCCCTGACTGTGTAGATCGCAAAACTCAGCATCACAAGATAAGCTAAGGCCACAGCAAGCGTACGTAATTTTTGCGCTAGCGATATTCTCTTGGTATCTCGCATACTATTCCAATGAACGTCACTTGCAATACTCGTTGGCCGTAGCACATCGCTGCAGTGATTTTAATACAAGCAACTCGGTAAAGCCTGATGAATACTGCACTGAGCATCACCAGCGGCATTTACTTACAATCATCAGAGCAATTGGCGATTATTTGGAACACTGCGCCTGGTGCTTTGTGAGAGAAGTCAGCTTGGATCGTCTCAGCCGCACCAGTACAAACCATGAAGGCCTTTACAAACCGCGGCCAACCGCATACTGCAGACCACCCAGTAAATGAAGGCGGAATTTTGGTTCGGCATAGCTTTCGCTGGTATGACCACCGCCGGTATACCAGGACCGACCACCATCATAGTTGTGATACCACGCACTGGGATGATCGACCCCCATTCCTCCTCCGATGTAGGATTCTTCATCGAGCCTCAGCAGCACGTTTACCTGGGCTCTTGGATTGGCGCTGTAGTCATACCATTCGTCCGTGCGCGTCCACGTTGATCCCAGGTGAGATGTCGATACATGCGATGTGTCTTCCACTTCCTGACGAGCCGACTGAATGTCGGGGTGAGTGTCAAAGTAGGCACCAACCAGCGAGCCATACCATGGCCAGTCATACTCGGTGTCGCTCGCCGCGTGAATCCCCATGAATCCGCCTCCAGAGCGGATGAAGTTCTCGAATGCTGCTTGTTCATCACTATCCAGAACATCACCAGATGTCTGAGCCCACACCACAGCATCATAGTTTGCTAGATTCTCATCGGTGAAAATCCCCTGAGAATCTCCTGCTCGAACAGTTTGCATACCGCTTGAAGCCGCCAGTTCTTCAAGTGCCACGAGAGCGTCCGGGATTGAGGGGTGTCTGTATCCCCGAGTTTCGCTGAACAGTAGTACCTGCGCAAACTCGAATGGATCAGTTCCCGTTTTCAGCTCGTTGATATTGCTCGTGCCATCACCATCACTATCCCAGGCCTCAGTATCAAACTGATCGGCCGAAATGCTCAACATCTCTGATTCATTGGCACCGGTTTTAAACGTTTGTTCATAACGACCCAACGTGATTGCACCATTCCGGTCATAAAACGTAATCTGCAGCGGATTTTCTGTTGAGAACGGAAGGCTGACTACCACCGACCATAGTTCGTCCCCAACCCACTCGGCAGTCATATCCGTATCACCCCACACAAGCCGAACTTGTAAAGCATCTGAGACGTAAGCCGGTACAACGATATTGAAATTCACCGAGGTCATGTTTTGCGCAAGTGGATCTGACGCTGTTGGAATACCGGCAGGCATTGAGGGAACCAAAGGATCCTCCAGCTGAGAATTCTCCCCAGGTTCGGAATCCTCAAGCACATTAGCACCACCCGAATTGCCTGCCGTAGAGTCGCCTGGATCGGGAGACTCTCCTGTACTGGAACCAGAACACCCAGAAACGACTAACGCACCGACTAACAACACCGTGAACGGTCTTAAGATTGTTGAAAAACTGATACCCATACTATGACCTTGAATGTTATCAGGAGGTGGTCCGCAACGCGGACTCGGCCTGGGCGCAGTATAATTGGAAAGCGACGGATTATTGGTCGCCGCGGGTAGAATAACGGTGGCATTAATACCTCTACGTCGGCGGTTCTCAATACTCAGCAAATGCGTTGTGAACTAACCGGCACTCTTTACGTGCCGCAGTGAGTTGATTCTTCACTGGCTATCGATCAATCTTTCCAACAGATGGCAGAACTTACGGATACCGGCCTACAGTATTGTCTCCACGAATTCACCAAGACCAGCCCTATAACTGCCAAGATCCCGACGCGCATATGAGCATTGACCATGGACCCGTCGAATACATTCGTCGCACACAACAGTACTATCAGGCGTTAGGCTACGGCGAACCCTACCAATGGGCAGCATTCGACACTGTACCCTTCCACTATCCTGGCAAAGCGATTACTGAATGTAAGGTGGGCATTGTTACTACCGCCGCACCGTATCAACCTGACCACGGTGATCAGGGTCCGGGGGCTCCGTACAATGCAGCTGCCAAATTCTTTTCTGTTTACAGGCTACCAATCAAGCCACGACCCGATCTACGCATCTCTCACATAGCCATAGATCGAGACCACACGACTGCTGAAGACCCGGGTAGCTATTTGCCAATTGATGCACTAAAAAGCGCGCATGAGCTTGGCAGGATCGGCGACATATCAGAGTACATCTATGGACTGCCAACCAACAGATCTCAGACCCGCACAACGCAGGTTGATTGCCAGGATCTGTTAAAATTCGTACAAATAGACAACGTCGATATTGTACTGCTGGTGCCAAATTGCCCGGTGTGTCACCAATCGGTTTCTCTCGCATCCAGAACGCTCGAACAAGCAGGCGTGCTGACGGTGATTTTAGGATGCGCAAAGGATATTGTTGAACACGTCGGTGTTCCGCGTTTTCTGTTCAGTGATTTCCCACTAGGAAATTCTGCTGGTATTCCTGGCGACAAACACTGCCAGCAAGATTTAGTCAGCCGGGCGTTAGAGCTTGTTGAGACGGCCAAAGAGCCCCGCACCACGCAGCAATCTCCGTATAGGTGGCCCTTTGCTGAGAACTGGAAAGCGGACTATGCCAACCCGGACAGACTATCCAGTGAGGAGATTCGAGAGCGTCGTGCCGCATTTGAATCAGCAAAAGCCATTGCCAAAACCTCAAGAAAGTCTCAGGGCGATGCACAAACATGATGCCTTGTACCCAGTTGTCGCAAATATTCAATACAACGGCTCACTGAAATCCCAAGCTGGAGTTTTCAAGCCGGCGCAAGCTA
>CALLPU010000497.1 GCA_938016235.1 uncultured Granulosicoccus sp.
AAAGTTGCCGCTCATGAACATCCCATGTTGGAACAACTATTTCTAGGCTTGTCTGGCAACAACTGTATCGTTTATGCGGATGCTGACAAAACAGAATTTTCTTCATTTTCCGTGCTCCATATACCCTTGGGATCACGTCACTCTGTATCTGTGGAAAAAGACGAAATGATGTATTACGTCTGGATGGATTTCTTTATAGACAAGGAAGGCGAGCGATGGATGAACACGCACAAGGTAAATTCTGACATTTAGTATGTTGAGGGAATACCGAGCACAGTCATACAAACACCGCCCAGTATAAATGGGTGATGCTAAAAGCCACTAGCCACAATTCGCGCCCTTCAGATGGCCCCGGCCCTACCCAGCTTGCGTGCCGGGCATTGGCAATATCTCATTCTGTCTTTAGCGTATCACTCACTACACGACCATCTTCAAGAACGATAATCCGATCTGCCATATCGAGTATCCTGTTGTCGTGTGTGACCATGACTGTAGTCGTGCCGCGAGATGAGCCTAATGTCTTAAGCATTTTCACGACACTGATCCCTGATTCTTTATCAAGCGCCGCTGTTGGTTCATCTGCAAACACAATCTGCGGGTTTGCAACTAATGCCCTTGCAATAGCTACGCGTTGTTTCTGGCCACCGGAGAGATTCTCGGGGAGGTAATCAGTCCTGTCTCCGAGCCCAAGCAAATCGAGAATATGCACAGCGGCTTTCGTTTGCTGCGCAATACGTCCGGCCCCATGAACCTGTAATCCCATC
Organism: uncultured Granulosicoccus sp.; assembly: GCA_938016235.1. GTDB lineage: Bacteria > Pseudomonadota > Gammaproteobacteria > Granulosicoccales > Granulosicoccaceae > Granulosicoccus. The sequence goes on from CALLPU010000497.1 coordinate 765, forward strand.
AGGACGTTTTCAGTGGCACTGAGGCTGGCGTGTAGATTGTGCGCCTGGAATATAAACCCCAGTCTTCGTCTGATCGAATCCTTATCGTGCTGACTGGAATCAAACAATTTGTAACCAAGTAGTTCTACCTGGCCATTCTGGATATCTCTCAGGCAACCCATCAGCGTCAATACAGTGGTTTTGCCGGACCCGGACGGCCCCATCAATACTGTTAGGGATCCTGTTTTTATCTTCAGATTCACATCGAATATGGCCTGCTTTCTGGCTTCACCTTGCCCGAACCAGTGGTTGAGTTCAGTGACTATGATCGCTGAAGTGCTGCTCATGATTGGATTCAAAAAAGATCAGCAGGGTCGGCACTGGCCAATCGCGATGTGGCAATGGCACCGGAGATCGAACAAGCGGCAAGTGTACCCAGGAACACCAGTACGGCGCGAACAATGCTCATCTCAATAGGTAATCCGGTTGCAGAACCAAGCCCTATGTAAATCAACGTCGCGATGACGAGTGCGGGTACGAAACCTAGCACAGCGAGAATCAGCGCCTCTTCAAACACCACGCCTATGAAAAACGTATGCGGATAGCCCATCGCTTTGAAGGTTGCATACTCTTTTAAGTGGCTAGTCACGTCTGTGGCCAGCACCTGATAGACGATGATAACGCCCACTACGATGCCAATCATTACGCCGAATCCAAAAATAATACCCGTTGGGCGTTCCGTCGTCTGGAAATTCAGATCGGCCTCTATAGCATCTGAGTAGCTATTTACCTTGACAGTTGCGCCTGGCAAAACGGAGCGTAGCCTGTTCACAACTACATCAACAGAAACACCTTCATCTATGTGTAAAAGTATGTGATCCGGCGCACCTGACTGACGATGACGAAAGAGTCGTAGGAAAGTTTGATCAGACACCATCATGGTACCGTCTGCAGTAAAGCCCGATCCAACGTCCAGCAACCCCACCGCAGAAACTGTTACCCCGTTGAATTCCATTGCAAGAGCATCCGTGCGAGAAACGGTATTGAATACATTACTGTCAATACCCCGCGTACGCCGATCTATGACAGCTCTATTCTCATCTATAAGCAAATGCATCAACGGAGCTAGTGCAGGGGTTGTAAAATCTGAACTTAACGGATTAATGCCAAAAACCTGCAATGTCGCGGAGGCAGACTCAGATTGCTGCCATTCCATCTGACCAATATACAGGGCAGTTCCCTTTTTAACTCCAGGAACACTACTGGATTCGAACATGAATTGCCTTGCTATGTTGCCACCATCAGACAATGTATTGGAATCGCTGGCGGAAACCAATATATCTGCATTGAATAACGTGTAAGGGGCAATACTCGAACCGTTGAGTGCACCAAGAATGCCTAGCTGCACAAACACCAGTACATTTGCAAACGTCACACCTGCTATGGCGCTGAACAGCCTCGTTCTGTTATACGACAGTTGCAACCAACCTAGTGGCAACCGACCAAGCAGTTTGCGTAGGGTGGAGTTCACCGCTCGTTGTCGGTATCGATTCGTGCTACTACTTCCAGATTCGTGAAACGGCTGGCAAGCGCAGATGACTGGGCATCGAGCGTCACAATCACATCCACCACTCTCGCATCGGTATTTGCCGCAGGATCATCGGACGTAATGGATTGCCGACCAATTTCCCAGCCAATGGCCGTTACCGTGCCCACTAGATTCTGCTTGATCGGCTCCGCTATCAGTACAACCGGATCGCCAATGATAACTCGACCAATCATCGACTGATATACCTCAACCTCAGCGGTCATCGAATCAAGATTTCCTAGATCAAGAATGCCACCGGAACCCGGTTTTTCACCCGGCGCCGTGTGAATATCAAGCACGGTGCCATCCGCTGGTGCCCTGACGATCGCCTTGTCACGATCCAACTGCCGGCGTCGCAAATCGGCCTCGGCTAATTGCAGATTTGCCTCGGAAATTGCAATATCAGGTTGCACAATTCCATCGGGAGTAGCAAAACGGGTCAACGTGGCCCTTGCTCTTTCTACATCTCTAATTGATTCATTGGCACGCGCTTGAGAGGCATCGTATTCCGCGCGTGTAGTCACGCCTTTTTTGAACAATGTAGCTGCACGCCTTACTTGCGCCTGACGTTCATCGGCAGTATCCAGCGCACGCGCAAGGCTTGCCCTGCTCTCCTTCAAACTGGCTGCAACAGATTGTTTGGTTTGCTGCAGCCTGGCTCGACTCAAACTCACCGACGCACGGGATTTTTCCAGCTCGATTTCAATTTGCTGCAAACTGTCGAGTACAACAAGTCTTTCACCTTTGGCAACCTGCTGCCCGACCTTTACATCTATCTTCTGAATTCGCGCATCACCTGCGCCGAACGGTGGGGCAACAGTCATCACATCACCTTCTGGCACCAACCTCCCCAGAGCAACAACATCACCTTCACTCAGAACGGCAATATCATCTTGCGCGCGAACTTGCTCAATGGCCTGTGCAATAGGCGTATCGGTTCCACCACCGGGTGCCAACCCAGTGATATTGAAAAACGCTTGAAGACCGGGTGGCTGGAAATACATTCCAACGATACCCCCGGTAAAGAAAAACAGAACTGCCGCAAGCAACAACTTCCATTTGGAGAGCGTTGGCCCAGCGGACTCGCCTTCGGATCCAACTAGGCCTGCATCTTCCAGTGGTAATCTGCTTTCGGGCTCTTCTTGGTTCACCGGTGGCTCTTGTGGCTAAACGGATGTAGGTATAAAATATTAATCAAACGATTAAATTAGTCAAGTGATTAATTTAATTACACTATATTTCAATATCTTAATCAATGAGAATTTCTGAGCACCCACCATCGAGCAAGAATCGGTCAGAGCTGACTAGACAGGCTTTGCTGGATTCAGCCACACGACTCTTTGGTAAACACGGATTTGACGCAACCTCAAATCGCTTGCTGGCGGAACATGCAGGCGTCAATCAGGCACTGATTGGCTATCATTTCGGTAGCAAGGAAGGGCTGTATGAGGCTGTGTTCGAACACATTGCGGAGCGACTCTCTTCTCATCTGGCTCCTGTTCTGTTACCTATCGAATCCGAGTTACAGGCGCTCACAGGCGGCGAGCGAGATACGGCTAAGTCGGATGTTAAAAAACGATGTGTTAACGCTATCAGCACGCTATTGGAAAATTACGTATGCATAATTAACTTCCCCGAATTCGAAGACTCAGCGCGGGTGATTGTTCGAGAGCAACTTGACCCTAGCAATGCTTTCGAAATTATGTGGAACAAGGTAATGCACAAGTACATGACGGCACTCACTCTGTTTATCTGTCTATCCAAAGGCCGCACCGCACCCGATCAGTCAGATCGTTTGATGTCTATAACACTCATGGGGCAAGTACTTGTATTCAGAGTGGCCCGTGCTTCGATTAATCGCCATATGCAATGGGAAGAGCCGCATGGTGCGGACAATCTCGAGAAGATTCAGTTACTGATCAGAAGCAATATCAAGAAAATCCTGGATTGACGTAAGCAATAGGAATGGCACACCAGGACCATTGAACGTGGTTACGGTGCAAAGTGTATTCTCTGCCCACTAGACGATGACGCCACCATGGCTTCAATAACGCTTATGGTGTCTCGCGCCTGCTCGCCCGTTACGGGTAGCTTGCTGCCTTGCTGAATGGCCGAGGCAAAATCCCGATAGATACCCGGCCAGTCGCCTTTCAGCGTCTTTGTGCGGCTTGTGATTGTCTTGCCGTCCTCAATAGTGGTCAGAGTGCCGTAGTGAGATTCATCTTCCAGACCATAACGCTTATCAGTCGGCTTCATACCCTGATGCCAAATCTGACCTTCCTGCGGATCGAGATGCTCCTTGAACCAGGACCCTGTTGTCCCATGCACGCGATAACGTAATCGATTGTCCGGGACCAACATCCCTGCGCTTAGCTCGATACGTAATCGTCCTTTTGCCATGCGGACGTGAAACTGGTCGATAATCGATGATCCTTCACGCTGTTTCTGCACATCTGCCTGCAGCCAATCGGGCATGCCAAACAGAACAAGCGCTTGATCAATGATATGCGCTCCCAAATCGTAGTGATTGCCTACGCCGGATTGCTCGGTTTCCTGCCAGCGATCCTTCATTGTCGGGCTGTAGCGATCGAAGTGAGCTTCAAAATGTACAACCTCACCGAAAACGTGTTGATCAAGCAATGATTGCAAGGTCAGGAAGTCTGCGTCGTAGCGTCGATTCTGATAGCAACTGGCTATTCTCCCTGCCTTTTTCGCAGCGGTGATAACCACATCTGCTTCTGCGACTGTTGCCGTAAACGGTTTGTCGCTCAACACGTGCTTGCCTGCCGCAAGCGCCTCCAGCATCAATGGTGCATGAGTGAAGCTTGGTGAAGCAAGAACAACAAGATCAATCTCGCTGTCATTGAAAAGTTGTGTGGGTGTTTCATAAATGCGTACCGACGGATGATCAGCCAATACGTTTGCCGCATTGCTTGTGGCCACTGCAGCCAGTTCCACACCGGCTGCTTCGTATAGGGGTGTGTGAAATACCTTGCCAGCAAGGCCATAGCCGACCAGACCAATCTTTAGCGGTGTTGCACTCACGATACTCTTACCCCAGTGTCTGAATCAAAAAAATGCGCTTTTGACATGTCGAACCAGAGAGCCATTCGCTCTCCCATCCTTGCGGGTATATTGTTTGCGATACGCGCAGTAAAGCTGCAGTCATCATCGCGAGTAGCGATGAACGTGTCTGATCCTGTGGGCTCGACCAGTTCAACGGTCAGTGACAGCGTGTTGTTGAGCCTGTCACCAGACCCGTTGTGGTTGTCTGCTTCATTGATATTTTCAGAACGAATGCCAAAATCAATGCGCGGATTCGCCTTTGCTCTTCTGCATAGCTCATCGCTGGGCTCATGTAGTGCCAGACGATACTTGCCAAACGTAACACTCAGCCCATCATCAGAGTCAAGGAGTTGACCACTCACCCGATTCATTGCAGGTGAACCCATGAAATCGGCAACGAATGTGTTCGCAGGGCGGTTGTAGATTTCGTCAGGTGTGCCAACCTGTTGTAACTCGCCATGCTGCAACACGGCTATTTTTGTCGCAAGCGTCATCGCTTCAATCTGATCGTGAGTGACGTACACGATGGTGGTGCCAAGGCGTGCATGCAATTTCTTGATCTCGGCGCGCATATCGACACGTAATCGCGCGTCCAGATTGGACAAGGGTTCATCAAACAAAAATGCCTGTGGATCTCGTACCAGTGCGCGTCCCATGGCAACACGCTGGCGCTGCCCTCCCGATAGCTGAGCAGGTTTGCGTTTCAGCAGCGGCTCTATTTGCAGAATGGCAGCAACTTCTGCAATTTTCGTGAGGCGTTCGGCTTTTGGAACGCCACGGGTCTCCATGCCAAATCCGATATTATCTGCAACCGTCATATTCGGATACAGCGCATACGATTGAAAGACCATCGCAATATCACGCTTTGAAGGGTGCAGATTCGCAATTGAACGACCGGCAATGCGTATGTCACCAGTCGTTGCTGGTTCAAAGCCTGCAATCATGTTCAACAGTGTGGATTTACCGCAGCCCGAAGGCCCCACCAGAACAAGAAAGCCTCCCTGTTCAACATCCAGAGACACTGATTTAAGTGCGTCGACGCCCGCATATTGTTTACCGAGGTTGTCAATCTCAAGAAACCGAACTTCCGAATTATTCATTGAATTTTTATCAGCCCTTAACTGCGCCAGCCATCAGGCCACGTACAAAATAACGCCCTGAAACCACATAGACAATGAGAGTCGGCAAGGCTGCCAGTACTGCGCCTGCGAAGTGAACGTTGTATTCCTTGACTCCGGTGGAGGAGCTGACCAGGTTGTTCAAGGCAACGGTCATGGGAACCGAATCCGCATCGGCAAAGCTTGCGCCAAACAGAAAATCGTTCCAGATATTGGTGAACTGCCAGATAACAGTAACCACAATGATCGGCCCCGAGGATGGCAGCAGAATGCGTGTGAAGATACGAAAGAAACCAGCACCGTCAATTTGAGCTGCACGGACAAGCTCTGTAGGAAAGGCCGCATAGTAGTTTCGGAAAAACAGTGTGGTAAACCCTAGGCCATACACCAGGTGAACCAAAACCAGACCAGAGGTTGTTCCGGCAAGGCCTAGTACACCCAACATCTTTGCCATGGGTATCAAGACGATCTGGAAGGGTATGAAGCACGACAGTAGTATCAGACCGAATACAACGCCATCTCCCCGAAAGCGCCACTTTGTCAGAACGTATCCGTTGAGCGCACCCAGTAGTGTCGATAGCAACACGGCGGGCACAACCATGACGATGGAATTGACGAAATACGGCTTTAAGCCGGTGGCCTGAATGCCAATTTGCGCCGTGGACCAGGCACTTCGCCAGGGGTCGAGAGTCCATACCTGTGGCAAGGCAAGCATGTCTCCCTGCCGAATCTCGGCCAGAGGTTTGAAGGAGTTTGCCAGCATGACGTAGAGCGGCAACAAGTAATAGATGGCAAACACAAGCAGGACGAGATAAAGCGCCAGGCGTCCAATGCCGAATTTGCCCGTTGATAGCGTGCTCATCGCTTGGGATCCGATCGCAATTCAGCGTAAAGGTAAGGCACTATGATCGAAAAAATCATGATTAGCATGATGATCGCTGAAGATGCACCAATGCCCATGAGGTTACGACTGAATGTGTAGGAATACATGAAGGTAGCTGGCAACTCAGTCGCTTTGCCTGGCCCACCACCGGTTAGCGCAACAACAAGATCATAGGATTTGATAGCCAGATGTGCGAGGACAACAAACGCCGATAGAAAGACGGGGCGCATCATGGGGATAATAATGCGTCGATAGATACGGACACGCGATGCGCCATCGATTTCAGCGGCGCGAATAATATCGGCATTTACCCCTCTTAACCCTGCAAGAAACATCGCCATGACAAACCCGGAGCTTTGCCAGACGGCTGCGATGACAACGGTATAGATCGCGTGAGTGCGACTTTTTATCCAGTTGAATTCAAAACTTTCCCAGCCCCATTGATGCATGGTGTGTTCGAGCCCGATTCCCGGATCAAGAAACCACTTCCAGGCCGTACCGGTAACTATGAACGATAGCGCCATGGGATAGAGATAGATGGGACGAAGCAATCCTTCTGCCCGTATTTTCTGGTCGAGCATGATGGCCAGAAACAAGCCCAGCACACTGCAAATCACGATATACAGACCACCGAATATCGCCAGGTTCTTTAAGGAGCCGGTCCAGTGTCGAAGTTTCCATAGCCGATCGTAGTTGTCCAGACCCACGAACCCATACGATGGCAGCATTTTCGAGTCGGACAATGACAAATAGCCGGTATAGGCGATAAACCCATAAACGAAAAACAGGATCAGCAAAAAACTCGGACCCAATACCAGCCGCGGTAACCAATCTTGCAACTGCGCTTTCATACATTCAATGACAGCAGATTATTGAATCGGCCCACTGTTGTTTTTCAGTAGCTGAATCAGGGTGAAAAGACATCGCGGGCCTCAAACCGTGCATCAGAGTAAAACTGATGCACGGCTTTTTACCCCGGACTAACGTTAAAAAGTTCGGGAGAGGCAGCTTTACATGACGGCTTCAATAGAGTTAGCCAATTCTTCCGCGGCTTCTTCACTGGATAATTCGCCATTGAAATGCTGGGTTACCACATCATAAACAGCATTTTTTATGGCTGCTGGCGCTGCATGCCCATGTGCCATGGAGCCATACAGTGAGTTGGCTGTATTGGCTTCCGCCAAATCAGACATCGCTTTCTTGCCGCAATCATCAAAGTCATCATTGGGTACATCCGTACGGGCGGGGGCTGATCCTTTCACGACATTGAAAGCGGATTGAAAAACCGGATTCATGATAGACGAGGCCATCTTCAGTTGCGCATCACTGTCACCCTCTTCCTGACCAAACATTGCGAACTGATCAGAGTTGAACGTTACCGAACC
>CALLPU010000498.1 GCA_938016235.1 uncultured Granulosicoccus sp.
GTAGGTGCGAGCTACTCTACTCGCGCTCTTTCACTTCTGATCTTGCCGCCTTCAGACCCTGGGCGACATCGCTGGAACTGAAACCACGGCCCTGTACGAAGCGAGCAATACGCGCAACGCTCCGCTGATCAGAGCCCAGAATTTCCTCAGCGTTGAAACGCTTGTGAATCAGATGCGCAGCTAACTGAGGCCAGTCGGCTTCGGCGATGTCCAGCGCACGCTGGGTGAGGTGGGAATCGATACCCCGCTCACGCAGCTTTGCACGTATGGCCAACGGGCCATACCCCTTGTTGATTCGCTGCTCGGTATAAAGCTCGGCGTAACGCGTGTCGTTCAGGTAATTGTCTGCAAGCAATTCCTGAACAGCCGCATCAATGGCAGGCTCTTCATGTTCCCGGGTTCTTAGCTTGCGGCACAGCTCAACGACGGAATGATCGCGGCGGACCAGGATACGTACCGCCGCGTTGTAAGCCGAGCGAGCTTGCTCGGCAGGTGTTAGTCCACGTTCAGTCAAGAAGCTGCGCGGCTGGCTACGCCTCTACCTCAACCTCTTTGTCTTCCGCTTCAGACTCGTCGTTTTTCAGAGCACTGCCGGTTCTTGGCAGGAGTTTTTCACGCAGCTTTTTGTCGATTTCATTAGCCATTTCAGGATTTTCAAGCATGTGCTTGCGCACATTCTCCTTACCCTGCCCAATTCGATCGCCGTTGTAGCTGTACCAGGCACCGGCCTTGTCCACCAGGCCGTTCTGCACACCCAATTCGATCAACTCGCCTTCTCTGGATACACCCTCGCCGTAGAGAATCTCGAATTCGGTTTGCTTGAAAGGCGGCGCCATCTTGTTTTTGACCACCTTGACCCGGGTTTCATTACCCACGATTTCGTCGCCACGCTTGATGGCACCAATGCGACGGATGTCCATGCGAACAGAGCAATAGAATTTGAGTGCGTTACCACCCGTGGTGGTTTCCGGACTGCCAAACATCACACCGATTTTCATACGGATCTGGTTGATGAAAATCACCAGCGTATTGGTTCGCTTGATGTTACCGGTGAGCTTGCGCAGAGCCTGGGACATGAGCCGCGCCTGCAATCCGACGTGGGAATCTCCCATGTCGCCCTCGATTTCAGCCTTGGGCGTTAACGCTGCCACCGAGTCCACCACGATGATGTCCACGGCACTTGAGCGAACGAGCATGTCGACAATTTCCAGCGCCTGATCACCGGTGTCTGGCTGCGAAATCAGCAGATCATCGACATCGACGCCGAGCTTGCGGGCGTAGACGGGATCAAGGGCATGTTCTGCATCAACGAATGCTGCCGTACCACCCGCTTTTTGGCACTCGGCAATGACTTGCAGCGTCATGGTGGTTTTTCCCGACGATTCCGGGCCGTAGATTTCCACAATGCGGCCACGAGGAAGGCCCCCGATACCCAGAGCCAGATCCAGCCCGAGCGACCCAGTGGAAATGACGTCGATGTCCCGATTGACGGTGTCATCGCCCATGCGCATGATGGTGCCCTTGCCAAATTGCTTTTCAATTTGACCCAGTGCTGCCGTCAACGCTTTTTTCTTGTTGTCGTCCACTTGATTTTTCTCCGTTCTATGAGATTGCGGTGCTGCCACTCCGTGGCTTCCGACCGTACAACGGATTATTTCACATCGGTGGCCCGTTTTGGGCTCGATACAGCAAAAAGACTGTAAATATTTTCAGCTATCGGGTTGTGCCTTGCATTCATCGTAACTGCCCGGCTGGATAGCTTCCTGTTCCTTGCAAAGCTGTTCCAGCTCCTCCTCCACCCGTTGACGTCGAGCTTCCTGTTCAGCCAGAGCATCGCGCACTTCCCGGGCTTTGGCCTCGGTTTCATCCCGATTGGCCTTCACCTGCTCCAACGCCGCCTTCTGTTCCTCGATGTACTGTTCCAGCTCTTCAACCGACAGCTCTTTCTGCTGGGCAATTGTTGCCATCGGCATGACCGATAGCGCGCCGATCAGCACGGCAGAAGCAATGTGGCGGGCAGCTGCAGATGATTTCATGATGCGTTGCGGTTCGTGCTTTTGATGCGCGCGATGGTACCACGCAGAGCGCAGGTCACCGCCTGTTCGCGCACCAGTCTGCGATCACCTTCAAAATTGAATCGCTCGGCCTCCACACAGCCATCGATGGCCCAGGCGAGCCACACGGTACCCACCGGTTTTTCAACAGAGCCACCATCCGGGCCGGCAACACCACTCACAGCAACCGCAACCCGTGCCCCACTACGCTCAGCGGCCCCGATGGCCATCGCCCGGACGCAGGCTTCACTGACAGCACCGTGCTCATCGAAAACAGCCCTGTCCACGTTCAACAAATCAGCCTTGGCCTGATTGGAATAGGTCACAAAACCCTGTTCAAACCACGCTGAACTGCCGGCGATTTCGGTCAGAGCGGCCGATACAAGACCACCGGTGCAGGATTCTGCCGTGGTAATGCTGGCAGATTCTTTGAGTAGCAGCTGGCCCAGAGTTTCAGCGAGTGTTGTCATTAAATAAGCGATATCTCAAAGCGGCGCGCGTGAGCAGAGTGATTAACTCTGCGTACACTATGCACCATGGCGAACAGTACTCACACACCCATGATGCAGCAGTATCTGGGCATCAAGGCGCAACACCCGGATTCCCTGCTGTTTTACAGGATGGGCGATTTCTACGAGCTATTCTACGACGATGCCCGTCGGGCTGCGCAGTTGCTGGACATCACGCTGACCGCACGCGGCAAGAGTGGCGGTGACCCGATACCGATGGCCGGCATACCGTTTCATGCGGCCGACAATTACCTGGCGAGACTGGTTCGGCACGGCATATCAGTGGCCATCTGTGAACAGACGGGTGAAGTCACCAACAAAGGCCCGGTGACCCGCGAAGTAGTGCGCATTGTCACCCCCGGCACCCTGACTGAGGAAGCACTGCTGGCTGCCGGTGATGTCGCCCTGCTCGTTACCATCAGTGAATCCCCGGAAGGCTACGGAATAGCCGCCCTGGATGTTGCGGCTGGCGACCTTGCCGTGATGCAGGTGCCAGACAAGACGCGGTTACAGGCGGAGATATCGCGATTGAATCCAGCGGAGCTCCTGCTGTCGGAAACCAGTGAATTGAATACAGATTTCGCTGACTTCACGCGCCGTGCCCGGGCACCGTGGCTGTTCGACACAGTAGCTGCCCACCAACTGCTGATCGAACACTTCAGCGTCAGAAACCTGGATGCGTTTGGCTGTGAAGACAAACCCTTGATTATCAGCGCAGCGGCGGTTGCGCTGGGTTATGCGCGTGAAACTCAGCTCAATGCGCTCAAGCAAGTCACAAACTTGCGATTGGAGAACACGAACGACACCGTGGTACTGGATCCGGGCACACGGCGACATCTGGAGCTGGTTGAAAACCCGCGTCAGCAGAACGCTCACACCCTGGTGGGTATTATCGATCGAACAGCCAACCCCATGGGTGCAAGAAAACTCCGGGCGTGGCTCCAACAACCGGTGCGTAGCAGAGCGGTTATTCAGGAGCGCCAGAACCGCGTTGCCGTTCTTATGCAGGGTGAAACCAGCGAATCTGTGGCGGGCATACTCTCACGTGTGCATGACCTGGAACGCATCCTGACCCGTGTGTTGCTGGGTTCCGCACAACCCCGTGAGCTGGAGCGGCTGCGTACCAGCCTCGAATTGCTACCCGAGCTGCTTGAGCTGCTGCTCCACGCCGGATCTTGCGATGGGGACAAGGCTGCATTGTCAGCCATGACCGACATACTGCAACAGCCAGTCAGTGCCGACAGGCTGCTCAGTGCAGCCATTCACGAAAATCCGCCGGTCGTGTTACGTGACGGTGGTGTCATTGCAGATGGTTATGATGCCGAACTGGATGAACTGCGAAAACTGAGCACACACGCTGACGATTTCCTGACTCAGCTGGAGCAGCGAGAAAAACAGGCAACGGGCATCGCCTCGCTCAAGGTTGGTTATAACCGCGTGCACGGGTTTTACATTGAAACCAACCGCCAGACAGAACCCCCGGCGCACTATATCCGGCGCCAGACTCTCAAGAGTACAGAGCGTTACATTACCCCCGAACTCAAGGAACACGAGGACAAGGTTCTGGGCGCACGTGAGAAGTCTCTGGCTCGTGAACGCATTTTATACGCAGGGGTACTCGAAGCCTTGCAACCGGACTTGCCGGTGCTACGGGCCATGGCTCAGGTTATCGCCGAGCTGGATGTCATCAACAGCTTTGCGCGCATGGCCAGCGAAAACAGCTGGTGCCGACCGGTACTCAATGATGAACCTGGCATGGTCATAGAAGCCGGTCGACATCCGGTGGTAGAAGCACTGATCGACGAGCCGTTCGTTGCCAATCCAACGCATCTGGATGAACACTGCCGGATGCTGCTGATCACTGGCCCGAACATGGGGGGTAAATCAACCTTCATGCGACAGACTGCCCTGATTGCATTGCTGGCACACACCGGCAGCCATGTGCCGGCATCCACCGCTACCATCGGCCCGATTGACCGGATATTCACCAGAATCGGGGCGTCTGACGATCTGGCGCGCGGACAATCCACCTTTATGGTGGAAATGACCGAAGCCGCTCACATCCTCAGGAATGCAACCGCCAATAGTCTGGTGCTGATGGATGAAGTGGGCCGAGGAACCAGCACTTACGACGGTCTTTCGCTAGCCTGGGCATGCGCCGAACATCTGGTAGAAAACAATCACGCCATGTGCCTGTTCGCTACCCACTATTTCGAGCTTACCGACATGGCAGATCGGTACTCGAGTGTCACGAACGTTCATCTGGACGCCGTTGAACACGAAGGCAAGATCATATTCATGCACCGTATTAAGACCGGTGCAACAGACCGCAGTTACGGGTTACAAGTGGCCGAGCTGGCAGGTTTGCCCAGCACCGCTCTGGACTATGCCAGGCAACGACTGGCTGCCCTTGAGTCACGACAGAGTCATGCGACATCGCTCGCTGCTGAACCGCTGCCGGATCAGGCACATCAGCACACTGCCCAACCCACCGCCCAGCTGGACTTGTTTGCACAGAACGAGCTGCTCAAGGAATACCTGGCCAAACTGGATATTGATGACCTGTCGGCACGCGACGCTCTCAACCATTTGTATAAAATGGCAGATCTGGTCAAAGGTGAATCGAATCACACCCATTAACCGGAAGCTGGCAAAACCCACAGTAAATCAGACGCATCCAATGGCACCTCCAACCTGACCGTGCTACTTTAGGGGAATGACAACTTTCTCACGGGCTGGCCTCATCGTTAAATTCAACGATGAGAGCGTCGCCAACACCTTAGCCGATGTCGTTGCGTGCCTGGAAGCACTCGAACTGGAAGTCTTGCTCGATAACAGTACACGCGGACTGATTGAGGGGCGCTCAACGGTGCCCATCACCGACATCGCCGCACAGTGTGATCTGGCGGTGGTTATTGGTGGCGATGGCACGCTGCTCAATGCAGCCAGGTCTCTGGTGGACCACGACGTACCGATTGTGGGCATCAACCGAGGCCGTCTCGGCTTTCTGGTGGACGTTTCACCGGCCGGTGGCCTGGATGAGCTGAGCCAGATTGTGAAGGGTCAGCATATTGAAGAGAAGCGGGCCTTGCTGCAAACGCGTATTCTGCGAGATGGCGATTGCATTGCCAGTTCCTACGCATTTAACGACACCGTGATCCGTGTGAAGGACTTACTGCAAATCATGGACTTCGATGTCATCATCGACGATGTATTGGTCACCCATCAACGCGCTGATGGTTTGATCATTGCCACGCCGTCGGGCAGCACCGCCTACTCGTTGTCCAACGGTGGCCCCATCGTCGGCCCCACGATTGATGCACTGGTTGTGCAGCCTATTTGTGCGCATACATTGACCAGCCGGCCACTCATGGTGGATGCTAATTCCACCATACGTGTGCACCTGTGGGACGATGATGTCACCCGGGCACAAGTGGTGTGCGATGGCCAGATCTACATGGATGCCATGCTGGGAGACATGATTGAAATCAAGCGTAACGTCAATAGAGTCCGTCTGTTGCATCCGGAGAACTACGACTACCACAGAATCCTGCGCGAAAAACTGAACTGGGGTTGAGGGGCTGTCGGTGCTGACACATCTTCATATCAGACACTTCGCCATTATCGATGCTTCTGAGCTTGAATTCAGTTCAGGCATGACAGCACTGACCGGAGAAACCGGCGCCGGTAAATCCATACTGCTCGATGCGCTCGGTTTGATTCTCGGCGCGCGCGCCAGTGCCGACAGCATTCAACAGGGTGCAAACAGAGCCGACATCACCGCCACTTTTTCACTGGATGAATTACCGGCCGTCAATCGCTGGCTTACGGAAAACGAGTTGTCTACTGACGACACCGAATGCCTCATCAGACGCACTGTGTCGGCCAATGGGAAATCAAGAGCAACCATCAACGATGTGCCGGTATCGGTGCAAACCCTGAAAACACTGGGGGAACAATTGGTCTCCATTCACGGCCAGCATGCTTACCAGACACTGTCGCGTCCTGCGCAACAGAAAGACGTGCTGGACACGTACGCAGGCACCGCCCAGCTTGGAAAAGTGGCGAGTACTTATGCGGCATGGCACAAGGCAAACCTTGCGTTACTGGACGCCACCAACAACACGCGAGAGCGAGAACAGCGCATCGATCTCCTTCGATTCCAGTTGCAGGAATTTGATGAACTGGATATCGGTACAGCCACTGTTGAAGACATAGAGTCCGAGCATCGCTGGCTTGCCAGCAGTGAGCGCATACTTGCATTAAGCCAGGAAAGCACAGCACTGTTCGATGACACGGCACTGCCTGCGCTGAACCGGTCGCTGCCAGCAGTCACTGAACTGGTGGGCATTGATGAACGTTTGCGTGAAGCACTGGATCTACTGGAGTCTGCGAGCATTCAGATCACAGAGGCCTCTCACCTGATACGCGATTGCGCCAGTAATCTGGAACACGATGGCAGCCGTCTGGCCTGGCTGGACCAAAAGCTGGGAGTGCTCCACAAGCTCTCCCGCAAACACCAATGTGATACAGGAGAACTGGCAGCGGTAGAAACGGCGTTGCGTGATGAGCTGGACGCACTGACCTCCCCGGCACAATCACTGGATCAGCTGCAAAACGAAGTGAATGCGCTGCGCGAAATCCATGACACCGAAGCCGGCAAACTGACTCGGCACAGGCGCAAACATGCCAAGGCCATGAGTAGCATCGTTACCGAGGCCATGCAGGGGCTCGCCATGACCGGGGGTGTGTTCAAGGTAGACGTCAGCCCGGATGTCAAAGAGCCCAATCCCGGTGGCAAGGACACGGTGACCTTCCTCGTCAGCCCCAACCCTGGCGTATCCCAAGCGCCATTGTCAAAAGTAGCCTCGGGTGGTGAATTGTCTCGGATCAGCCTGTGCCTGCAACTGGCCACCCTCAATACCCAGGCGGTACCCACACTCATCTTCGACGAAGTGGATTCCGGAGTGGGTGGCGCGGTAGCCGAAACTGTCGGGCAGCTGTTACGACGTGTTGGCCACAAAGCCCAGGTTATCTGTGTAACACACCTGCCGCAGGTGGCCGCACAGGCTCACCATCACCTGTTGATCAGCAAAAAAGTAGCGAAGGGCAAAACCTCTACCTCGGTGACCACGCTGAACAGGAAATCCACGAAAGACGAAATTGCCCGTATGCTCGGTGGATCAAAAATCACCGCCAAAACCCGCCAGCACGCCCAGGAAATGCTCGACTCAGCCACCGATTGAGCCCACGTGTACAATGACTCAACCTCCCCTCGCAAGCCACGATATTTATGCGCATCGTTTCAAGTCTATTGCTGCTGCTGATGCTGTCCGCCTGTGGTGGTGACCCGTTCTGGTTGCCCAGAGCCCACAAGATCTCCATCCAGCAAGGCAACCTGATCAATGAACAACAGCTCGCCCGCGTTGAGGTAGGCATGGATCGCGAGATCGTCCGTAACCTCATCGGTACGCCGGTCGTGGACAGTCCTTTTCGGGAAAATCGCTGGGATTATGTCTACACGCAAGGGCCCGCAGGCTCCGCCATCAAGGCGCGACGCGTGTCGATCCTGTTCGATGGGAACACCGTGTCTCAGATAGACAGCAACAAGGACGTAGAATCAGGAGAAATTCCGCAGAGACGCTACTGGTGGGAAAAGGACCCCGATTGAGCCCTTTGGCGCCGAAGCTCTTTCGGATCTTGCTGCAAGGGCCTGTAAATTTCGACGCGATCCCCGGCTTTCACCACGTATTCGTCGCTCACCCGCTCACTGAAGATGCCCAGCGGCGCGGTTAATGGATCAATATCCACGCGGCCATGGCCAATCAAGCCCGCTTGCAACGCCAGGCTGACGGCCTCACGAGCATGGGTCCCCGCTGGCACGCTGAGTGACAACAGAAATTGCTCCACAGGCATGGCCAGCACCACGTCTATGTCTATCTCACGACTCACTGGCTGATCTGATCGGCACGTTTGACAAACGCTGCCACCATGGTGTCGCAGATTTTCGTAAACGCAGGCCCCATCAACGCGCCGAAAACCCGGCTCTTGAATTCAAAGTTCATGGATAACTCAACGCGGCAGGAATTTTCGTCGATGGGTTTGAAGTGCCACATGCCCTGAAGCTGACGAAACGGCCCATTGACCAGCGACATCCCGATCGATTCATTTTCGGTCAGTGTGTTACGCGTGGTAAAGCTGATCCCCTTCATGCGCCGATCAATCGTGACAGATGCCAGCTGATGATAATCGGTTTGCTCTACCACGTTGGCGGTGTCACACCAGGGCAAGAACTCGGGGTAAGATTCAACATCACGCACGAGTGAATACATGTCGCCGGCTGAGTGGCTGACGAGGGCTGAACGTGCAATGGT
>CALLPU010000499.1 GCA_938016235.1 uncultured Granulosicoccus sp.
CGGCGATAATCGTAGCCCCAGCGCTTCTTGCATGGAGGCCAGCTGAGCGTTGTTCACAGCGCCTGCCCTGGCCGCCTCAAACGTTGCGTAGTTCAGCGTTGTCTTGCCGTGATAGATCAAACCCGCTTGTACCGTCGTCATGCCTACCAGCATCACCAAAGGTGCTGCCAAGATGAATTCGGTAAGCGATGCTCCGGATTCCCGGCTTGTGATACTTGCGCTTTCGGTAAGCGATTTTACCGACTGCCGGCTTGCGACATTTGCAGGCTCGGTAAGTGAAATTCCAGATTCCTGGCTTGCGACATTTGCGCTTTCGGTAAGCGATGTTCCGACTTGCCGGATAGGCTCACTGAAAACCTCTAAAGGCGATACCCGAAATTTCCGGCTCGAGGCACTGCTACTGTTGCCGGGCGATGCGCACAACCGCCGACGAACACGGCAACCTGATTTGGTTTTTAAAAACACTGACTGTCTATAACGATCAATCAAAATCCATCCTCCGTGATGTCGTGACATGAACCAGACACTCACAAGCTCTCGAGTCCAGTCCAGTACCCATTCAAAATTTCTTCAAACAAGCACAATGCGGCACTACCGCAGTAATGCACTGATTACGTCCAACCGTTGTCTGGCCTCCGAACGCGATTGCTCACTGACGCGTGCCGATTCCACTACTTTCAGAGTCGCCACCTGCGCGCCCAACAAGTGCGTGGTGGACAGGTTGAACCACGGCTTGTGCTGACTGGCATCCAGGCTCACCGATTTTTCATACGCCTGGATGGCCTGACTGTACTGACCCTGCTGTGTCAGAGAATTGCCCAGGCGAAACCAGGCATAGGGATCATCCGGCAGTAGTTCCAGCAATTCCTGATAGTGTGTGCTGGCCGCAGACCACTGCTCGTTGCCATAGGATTGTTCAGCCTGCTGTACTCGGGTGAGTAGTAGATCTGCGGAAACGCCAGGTTTAGCAGCACTAGCATCCCCACCGTCTATTCCCGCACACCCTTGTAACAGCATGGCCAGCAAGAGCATAGCGGTCACCATGATTCCACGTAGCATTCCTGCACAGTCTGAAATCAACGTATGGCTGGAGAAGTTGTATACACGCATCACGCTCATCACCAGCGCCCCTGACTGGGCACGAGCTGTTGCCCGACACCCAAACGAATTCGCTCTGCCGTTCCCTGCGCCATTTCCAGGCAAACAACCGCATTCCAGCAGGTCATGAGTTCATTGGGTTTGACGGTTTGCAATTTGAGAATCACCCCGGAGCGATCCATGAACACCACATCGATCGTCTGCTTGACGCCAAACGTGTGGATGGCGCGGCAAGGCCGAATGATCAACGCATCGGTTGCCCCGAGCTTTGGCACAGCGTGGATGCCTCGCAAGCGGCGGATAAACGAGTGTGCATCATAGGCGTACAGTAGCGGTGCCCCTAAACGGCGCAGCGTCACCTTGTTAGCCAGAAACGCTGAATCGCGATCCAGTTTTCGTCGTGTTGCCATCATGGCTTGTTTCCCTCTTGGGTATTTGATGATCCATCATCGAATAAGGCGTTGGACGCCGCAGTACTGGTGTTGTCGGCGATCACTTCTATTGATGCCCGACCACTAACGCCGCCGGTAAACGCGAACACCTCTCCACGAAAGGCGCACGACAGGTTCACTCTCAACAGTAGTGCTCGCGCTCCCGTCCAGGTGCCCGTTTTCACGCGAGCTATATCGTCATCAGGCCCACTGACCAACTCAGCCGGCGCATCCACCACACCGTTGCCGTTCAAGTCGTCATACAACGACAGCACGGGATACCCGGAATACGTGTTGGCGGCAAAATCGGCGTACACGTCAATATCCACATCTCCAATGGGTGATCCGTCGGCCGTGGTTAGCTGCAGCAAGACGGGTATATCAACGTAGTTGCTCACCTGAAACAGACAGCGCTCGTTGCTATCGCGTTGTTCTGTGACGGTGGTGGCGTGAGATTCGGGGGTGATCCTGAGCGTTGCATTGGTTGGCACTGCATCATTCGCGCATCCCGATATCACAAGCACAAACAGTAAACCGGAGATCAGAAGTCGTAGCCTGTGCAAACCATACGGTTGCCGGGGGCCATGAGGGGTGCGCGATGAAGTCAAAATCGGTAGCGAACTTGCTGTCGATATTGAATGACAGCGCACCCACTCAAAGCCCATCAGTTCATATTTCACAACGCCTCTCCTTTGTACTCAACCTGGCCATTGATAGGCCCAGACCAGGGGTTGCCAGGTGATCAGGCCTTCCATGATCGCCTTGCTCAACAAGATGAAACCGATCACCAGAGCGGTTGTGGGAAAAATGAATGCCACTAGTGGCCCCAGCATTTTTACCGGAGCTTCCATGGCTTTCTTTTCGGCATACTGAAAGCGTTGACTGCGTAGCTGATTCGCCTGGGCACGCAGCAACGGGCCCAGACTGGCACCGGTTCGCTCCGCCTGTATCAGGCTGGTGACGACATTGCCAATCGGGACGCTGCCAGTTCTCTCAGCGAGATCCCGCAATGCCTCGGCACGCGTTTTTCCTGAGCGCACATCGCGCAGGACGCGGCTGAACTCTCTGCGCAACGGCGAGTCGCTGGTTTTCTGCACCGCCTGCGTCAAACCACCCGTCAGGTTGCTGCCCGCCTCTACCGATAAGGTGATGACGTCCAGATAGAACGGCAACGTGCGCAGTATGGCCGTGGTGCGGGTTGCACTCAGCTCCTTCAACCACAGCTCAGGATAGAAGTATCCACCAATGGCTGCGAACACGCCCATGAGCGCCAGCGAACGCGGCATGAGTTGGCCGATAAGCGCAACGCTTACGCCAAACACGATGGCGGAGATGCACTTGGCTGCGAAAAACTGCTGCGGAGACAGGCTGTACTCGACGCCGGCTTTCTTCAAGCGCGCCAGTGTCATCTGCTCATGCGATTCCCGCATCCAGTGCCCACAGTAGAAGACCAGCGCCTGAATCAACGGCCACACCAGCCGAAACCCCAGAGCCGGCCTGTCGAGGAAGTGACGATCCTCATCGGGCACCCGGTTCAACGCGGTATAGAAAAGCCAGACGGCGAGTGCGATGAAGCCCCCGAACAACAGCGATATCCACAAGGCCGTCATATGTCGATACTCACTATCTTGCGGATGATCGCCCCACCGATAGACACCATCACGATAATCACGCTCAGGAACAGCCAGCCCAACAGTGAATTGAAGATGGGCAAGGTAGCCTCGGGTTCGAAATAGACCAGACACAGCAAGATCAAAAAGGGTAGCGCTGACACCACCCTGCCCTGTAATCGACCCTGTGCCGTCAGTGCGCGGATCTTGCCTTCCATTTCCAGCTTGCGACGAATGGTATCGGATAGACCCTGTAGGATTTCAGCCAGGTTTCCACCCACATCATTGGCAATCAGTGCCGCAGAC
>CALLPU010000500.1 GCA_938016235.1 uncultured Granulosicoccus sp.
GCCCAAGCCAGCGGCATCATCCGTTCATCCAGAACCAGCCAGGCGATCAGGGCTGATGTGGGTGGCACCATGAAGAACAACGCGCTGACACGGGTAGCCTCGCCGTTTCTGATCATCATCAACAAAAAGCTGATGGCCAGCAGTGAGTTACCCAGCACCAGATACGCAAGCGCCAGCAGAAACGGTGCGTTGACAGAAATTCGCATGGGTTCAAACAGCATTGCTAACGGCAGTGTCAGCAAAAAGCCAACCGTGTACTGAACCAGGTTTGATGTTAACGGGTGATGAGCCACACCAAAGCGTTTTTCCCAAACGGTTGCCAGTGCAAATGCCAACAGAGCGCTGACAGAAAAAAGAATGACAATCAGGCTGACGGGTTGCAGTTTTGCATTACCCAGCAACACCAGGTAGGTACCTGCTAGCCCCAGAGCCAGCCCCGCCCATCGCGCTAGTGAGACGCGCTCACGCGAAACCAGTGGCATCGCCAGCGCAACCAGAACCGGTTGCAGGGACGTGATCAATGCAACAGTTCCAGCCGATCCGCCCTTGGTAAATGCCATCCATGCCGTACCGAAGTACACCACCTGGATCAACAAGCCCACCCAAGCAAGATGAAGCCACTGCGCGACCGTACTCGGCAGCGCAGGCCTAAAAATCAGGCATAACGGCAATAGCAGCAACACGACGCAGCCATAACGCAATGCCAGCAGCGTTAGCGGATCTGCGTGGTTCAACCCGATTTTCGCGACAGTAAACCCGCCCGACCAAAGCAACAGGAATACGGCTGGCGCAGCAACCAGCAGCCATCTCACGAGCCCAACACACTCAAGCGCTTATTTCTCGGATGACTTTGCCCACAGGTTGATATCTTCCTCGCTGGCGCTGGCATCGATCTCAGCCAGTTCTTCATCTGTGAACTCAAGATTGTCGATGGCGCCTGCACACTGGATGACCTGCTCAGGACGCGACGCACCTATCAATGCTGATGTTATACCGCCGCCGCGCAACACCCAGGCTATGGCCATCTGCGCAAGACTCTGCCCGCGTTTTTCGGCGATGGCGTTCAAAGTTCGTATGCTGTTGATCGCCCCTTCTGACAGGAAAGAAGGTTTGAGTGATTTTTCCTGTGTGGCCCGGCTGCCGTCGGGAATACCATTCAGGTACTTGTCGGTCAGCATGCCTTGCGCCAGTGGCGTGAATGCAATTGAACCCATACCCAACTCCTGCAGCGTATCTTTCAGGCCATCCTTTTCCACCCAACGGTTAATGATGGAATAGCTGGGTTGATGAATAAGACAAGGCGTACCCAGACTTTTCAGAATGGCAGCAGCCTCTCGCGTACGCTCAGCATTGTATGACGATATACCCGCGTAGAGCGCTCTGCCAGAACGCACGATATGATCGAGCGCACCCATGGTCTCCTCCAGCGGTGTGTCTGGATCAAACCGATGAGAATAAAAGATATCCACATAATCCAGACCCATGCGTTTCAGGCTTTGATCACACGACGCAATCAGATACTTGCGACTACCCATCTCGCCATACGGCCCGGGCCACATGTAATAACCGGCTTTGGATGAGATCATCAGTTCATCCCGATAGCCCTTGAAGTCAGTGCGCAGGATTTTCCCGAAAGCAGCTTCCGCTGATCCTGCTGGAGGGCCGTAGTTGTTGGCCAGATCAAAATGCGTAATGCCATGGTCGAAGGCAGCATGGCAGATTTCCCGTTGGGTCTGGAACGCCACATCGTGACCGAAGTTGTGCCACAGCCCCAGAGAGACTGCTGGAAGTTTCACGCCTGATTGACCGCATCGGCGGTAGCTCATCTTCTGGTAACGATCGTCTGCCGGACGATAAGTCATAGTGTTCACACCCAACGAGGAAGGTGCCTAATGATACCCGCACCACTGCAACGAGTGCGACTCGAACAAATCATTCCACCAGCATATCGCGCACAACATCCGTGATTGAACAGACACCGAGTTGCGCCAGTGCAATGCTGGTTTCCTGCGACAACACATCACTGAGTTGATCCAGGCCTGCGCGCCCCTCAGCGGCCATGGCAAAGAGCAATGGCCGGGCCATGAAAACGTAGCTTGCACCGGTTGCGTAAGCTTTGACGATATCTTCCCCCGAACGCAAACCGCTATCGAAAAACAGCGGATATTCCGGCCCTATGGCATCACGTATGCGCGCCAGACAGTCAATGGCCGGTGGACCGCTGTCGAGTTGTCGGCCACCATGGCTGGACACCTGCACCGCATCAATACCCATGGATTTCATTTTCAATGCATCCGGCACACTCAGCACGCCCTTGACGACCAGATTGCCTTGCCAGCTATCGCGTATTTTTGCCAGTAGAGACCAGTCTGCTCCCGCTCGGCTTGCGGTGCGCTCGAACGCACCAAACTGACCGCCAAAGTTGGCCAGCTCGGGCTTGCCGTATCGCAGCGTATTGATGGACCAGCGCGGGTGCAAGGCAAAATCGACCAGCTGCGACGGCCCCATCTTGAAGGGCATCTTGAAACCTCTTCTCAGCTCGCGAGGACGTCGCCCCACTTCGGGGACATCAACGGTCATTACGAGAGTCTTATAACCCGCATCATCAGCCCGCTTGATCAACGCATTGGATGATTCCTCGTTTCCGCTGAAATACAGCTGGAACCACGCGTGGCCCTCGGCCATGCGAATCATGTCTTCCAGAGACGTGGAAGCTGCCGTGCTCACCCCAACCGGAATGGCATGCCGGGCGGCAAGCTGCGCAAGCCATTTGTCTGCATGAGGGCTGGACAAGTTGCACATTCCCATTGGACTAATACCGAACGGCAGCCTGGCGGTATCGCCAAAGACATCCACCGACACAGACCGATGCTCCACGTTGTTCAGCACACGCGGCTGTAGACGGATGGCTCGCAGGCGTTCGCGATTCAGGCGTTCGCCAAAGCCTTCACCGGCAGCGCCGTCGATATAATCAAACACTAGCCAGGGCAGACGCTTTTGTGCCAGTCGTCTGGCGTCGACGCAGGTGTGTATGGAAGACATGGAAGCTACCAGGATCAGGGCAATGGAACATGAAGTGCGTAGCGAAACAACGCATAAAAACCCACCATGATGATCAGACCCGAACCTCCAAAGCGAAACGCAGTGGCAGCAGACCAACGCAGGTGCATGGCCGCTATCAGGCCGCCCACAAAAGCCACACAACCAGCACCGAGAAATCCGATAACAGGCATGAGCAAACAGGCACCGAGCATGGACGCTACAAGCAGCAGTCGTCGCCACCACGAACCCTGACCGAAACCGGGCTCAGCAGAAGGCCTTAACCAGGTTGATACCAGGCTCAACATCGAGCAGATGATCAGCAGGGTCGCTGCTGCGCGAGGGAACACCATTGAATCAACGTCGGTATAACGGGTAGTGTCGTACAGGGTGATTGCGCCAGCCAGCACAAAGAAACCGGCAACCAGCAAGGATCCGGTCTGGCCCTGGCGATCGGCACCAACAGGTGTATCGGTGCTCATGAGTGCTCGTTCAGTTGCGCTGATTTACGCCGTGCGGCGAACAGCGGGTAGATCAATGACAGTAGGGTGAACGCCACGATGGCCTGCGATATGGGCCGCCCAAAAAACATACCAGCCAGGTTGTTGGTTGCCGAACCGATAATCCAGGTTTGAACAAAACCTTGCTCTGCAATTGGCCCGAGTATCAGTCCCAGCACGATCGGAGAAGCGGCAAAGCCGAATCGGCCTACAATCCAGCCAAAAACACCCAGCAGAATCATGATGATGACATCAGACACACTGTTGCGAATGGCGAAGGTACCGATGATGGTCATGAATCCCACCGCAGGTACCAACACCGCTTTTGGAATAGTCACGATAGACTTGTAAGCGTATCGGCCGATCAACAAACCGACGGGTAACATCAGTACGGTGGCAATAATAAGGCCGTAGATGAATGTGTAGGCAATAGATCCACCACCGGATTGAAACAATGCCGGGCCGGTTCTGACGCCCTGAACCAGCAGAGCGCCCAGAATGACAGCATCAGGCGGGGTTCCCGGAATGCCCAGAACCAGCGTTGGAATAAACCCACCACCCACAGTTGCATTATTGGCAGCCTCTGTGGCGATTATGCCATCAGGTTCACCTTCGCCGAACTTCTGATCATCCCGTGCTGTTCGCTTGGCTTCAGAATACGCAACCAGGCCGGCAACCGACCCGCCGGCTCCCGGCAAAATACCGACCAGCGTGCCGATAACCGAAGAGCGCAACAGATTGAATTTTGACTTGAACGCCAGACGTGCAGCCTCCCCGATACGCACAGACTTGACACCTTCCTTCACATCCAGGTGCCGATCCGGAACGGCCACCAGATCAATCAACACCGGAATACAATACAAGCCGATCAGGGCACCCACAACGCCAAAACCACCAATCATGGTCTGTGATCCAAACGTCAGCCTGATGTCCGCCGATATCTCGGCAACTCCTACCGTTGAGAGGATCAAGCCAAATGCGCCACCAGCCAGCCCCTTGAGCAAGTTGCCACTGGACAACGAGGCAATTAGCGACAGACCAAAAATCGCCAACCAGAAATACTCAACTGGCCCGAACGCCAACGCCACGCTGGACAGGGGTGGCGCAAGAAACAGGAGCGCCAATGCACCCACAAGACCACCAAACACAGATGCAAAGCACGCCAGCGCAACGGCAAGGTCGCCCTCGCCTCGCTTGGCCATCGGATAACCATCAAACGTGGTAGCAATGGCGGAAGGCGTACCCGGTGTATTGAGCAAGATGGCCGCGTAGGCGCCGCCATAGATCGCGCCCGTGTAAATCGCCCCCAGCAGTATCAGCGCTGAAGCCGGTTCCATACTGAACGTGATGGGTACCAGCACCGCCACTGCCATGGTTGCCGTGAGCCCGGGTATGGACCCAATGACGGTCCCTGCCGCTACACCGAACAACGCAAACGCGATGTTCAGCGGCGTCAGGGCCGACAGGAAGCTACCGGCATCCATCACTCAATGCGCATTGACGACGTGTTGTAAACTCAACTATTCGATCAAACCGGCTTCCCGTG
The DNA here is from genome assembly GCA_938016235.1 of uncultured Granulosicoccus sp. Lineage (GTDB taxonomy): Bacteria > Pseudomonadota > Gammaproteobacteria > Granulosicoccales > Granulosicoccaceae > Granulosicoccus. Next base: position 5,086 of record CALLPU010000500.1, read on the forward strand.
CATCAGCCAGGTATTCCTCGGTACGCGCAGCCATGAACTCATCCATGCCCGCTGCATCGACGTCCAGCATGGCAAATCCACCATCGAGCATCTGTTGACGAAAGCCTTCGTCTGCGTTGATCTGACCGATCATGTCCGACCACATTTGCGTGGTTTCGGCGCTGGCCGATTCTGGCAGAGCGATACCGCGGTAAGCACCACCGACCATGTCAAAACCCAGTTCCTTGAAAGTGGGCACATCAGGAAACAGCGGGTGACGCTCTTCCATGGCAACGGCCAGCATGCGCACAGCATCGCCTTGCTTGGCACCCACGGTACTGTAGCCCCACTCTGCCTTGACCTGCTTGCCCAGCAAGGCAGTGACAGCGGCCCCGGTCCCTTTGAACGGCACATAGGTTGTCTGGATACCCGCCATTTTATCGAACTTGATCTGGGCCAGATGGTTAGCAGATGCCTTACCCGATCCCGACAGCGTCACTTGCGCAGGGTTGGCTTTTGCATCGGCGATCAGATCGTCGAGCGTTTGATAAGGGCTGTCGGCGGTTACCACGATGGCATCGGGTGTGTAGTGAAACATGTAGAACGTGTTGATACCGTCAGTGGTAAAGCCAACATCTTTCTGGGCAGGCTTGATAATGATGTGCGGCAGGTTCACTCCCATGATGGTCTGGCCATCGTCACTCAACCCATTCAATGACGCCCAGCCAACTGCACCACCGCCACCGGGCTGGTAAGACACGACCAGATCTTCACCAAACTTTTCCTTGAAAAAGGGTTGTTGCAGGCGAGCGGAAATATCAGATTCCCCGCCGGGACCAAACGGAATGATGTAGTTGACTGAGCCGTTGAGCTCAGCCTGTGCGCCGAAAGACATCGCCGATAGAACACCCGCAGCGATCATGGACTTCAACAAGTTTCTTTTTTTCATGAACTTCCTCCTTAAAACTGTTTATCACGCCAGCGGTGTACTGACGTGGTCGTGCATTTCCTGATTCTGTCTAGTCCTGACGTTGCAGAGCCACTTTGACCGCTAACTTGCCGGCACGATTTAGAACTCTCATGCACAGGATACGAATCAGCTATTGCGAGCTTGCAGCTCGCGCATGAAGCGATCCTTGATAACAACCGGGTCCATCTGGATAACAGGCACCTTGACGTTGCCCGAGTCGCACTTGCTGACAATGATGGTCATCTTGTCGCCCGCCAGCGCATCCTTCATGGCCTGCACTGTGTCTTGCGCTGAACATTCGATCACGTTTTCACACCCACAGGCTTTGGCTACCTCGGCCAGTGAGGTTTTCTTGCCAGCGTAGGTTGGCTGGTCGCCGGTTGAACCGTAGCTGCCGTTGTCCACGATCAGCAATATGTAATTGTTGGCAACGTTGTTGGCAATGGTTGGCAAGGTGCCCAGATTGGTTAGCACGGAACCATCACCATCAATGGAAATCACCTTTTGCTTTTGCGCCAAGGCCACACCCAGACCGATCGAGGATGACAAGCCCATGGTTCCCAACATGTAGAAGTTGGTGGGCTGATCATCCAGCAGGTGCATCTCCTGGCTGGGAAGCCCGATGTTGCATATCACGAAATGATCCGAGATAACAGGAATCAGCAGTTTAAGCAGTTCAGATCGAATCATGTTCAGTACCCGTTCCAGAACGATGCATCCGTCAGGATGGCAACCGGCTTGTTACACATGAACGTGTGTTTGAGTATGGCGTCAAACTCATTGACATCGTCTTCGTGGTGAAAGTGATAAGTGGGTATGTTGAGCTGTGCGAGCAAGGCTTTTGTGTGAACCGCCATTTCGACCTGACACGCTACAGGCTCGCCCAGCTCGCCGCGATAACTGATGAGCATGGGCAGCGGCATGCGATAGTACTGGGTCAGGGTCACCAGTGTATTGATAGTGACGCCAATCGCGGTGTTCTGCATGATGATGGCAGGACGTTTCCCGCCCATGTATGCACCCGCACACAATCCCATACCCTCATCTTCCTTGTTGGAAGGAATATGGTAAATATCATCGCAGTCGTCGATCTTTGCAATAACGCCTGCCAACTGCTTGCACGGCACTGTGGTTACAAATTCCACGTGATTACTGACCAGATCAGAAACAATCCTGTCGTCGATTGACACCACACACCTCGTTGAAAGTTTGAATCTCTTGAGTTTGAACTAAATTTATATTTAACTCAAATAATATATCTTTAACTACAGCTAAAATTATTTTTTAGCACGACGGCGCGCCGATCGGGAATGCTGCTTGACGGTTTCCTGCAATTGGTCTGTCAACCGCTCAACAATGCGCATCTTGCTGCTATCAGCCCGGCATAGCACACCCAACACCCGTGATTGTCGCGGAGCTGGCAAACGCAGTTTGCGAAGATTCGCAAAAATGACGTCAGGCACACACACGTCCGGAACAATCGAGACGCCCAGATTGTGCGACACCATGCTGGTCAACGATTCGATGGACTCCATCTCCATGGATTCATGAACCTCTACCCCATGATCCTTCAGCCACTGATCGGCAAGCAAACCAACCGCAGCACGGCGCGTATGCCGGATATAGGGTTTTGAGCGGAGTAGCCGCAGTGGATCACGAACCCTGATATCAGGCGATGTCAACAGCACGAGCTCTTCGCTGACAAACGGCACCCAACGTACGTGAGGGCCCAGCACGCCGGGCTCACTGAGAATCGCACAATCAACAGCCCCCCGTTCCACCTGAGCCTGCATATCGTTGGACAAACCCGGCACCACTCTGATGCGCAACTGGGGATACACATGAACCAGCTCTCTGACCGACAACGGAACCAGCGCCCGGATCGTTGAGGGCACCGCACCCAGTGTCAACTCACCGTGGATTTCATCGTCATCCGTAAAGTCGTCGAGCAGTGTTTCGTAGTCGTGGACGACTTTTCTCACTTTAGGCAACAAGGCATGCGCCAATGGATTCAGTTGTGGCACTTTCTGGGTACGATCAAACAAGGCGACCCGATACAGAGCCTCCAGACGTTTCATCTGTTGTCCGACCGCTGCCTGTGAGACGTTAACGCTTTGTGCAGCGGCACGAAAGCTACCGTGATCTGCAACGGCAATCAGCGTTTTTAGCAATGCAATAGACAGATCGTATCTCCTTCTAAGCCTTGGCAGAATTGCCAGCCGGTGCAAGTAAAAGAGCGTGCGACTCACTAGTGGGTCGTGCGGTTAATTCGGTGACAGACATTTTGTTCCCAGCGTCGTCAGACCAAGGCAGAAAAGCGACGCGTATTGGGTATACGGGGAGCTTTTCTAACGCTGGGCTGGCGGCGCTGGGGACCAAATGTGTTACCGAATTAGCCGCACGAATCACTAGCTGCGGCCTCCATTGTGAAACAGGCCGGCTGTCATGGCAATCGGACACACTGCTGGCTCAAGCTTCATACAGGCTACGCCGATACTGTGCACACGCAGGCAGGTACCGACTTCATGGCGCTCGACACCACCCGGAATGTCAGGCATTTCATCAAATCCCAGTTGCTCAGAGATGACTACCTCATTATCGACGAGCCGCAAGCCACCGGCTCCACCCACTGCACGTCGCTCAAAGAGCGCCGATTACAACAGCTGTGCATCAGCGAGGGATATCTGTCTGACGACGTGTGCCAACATATCGCACAGCATCTGGCGACGCAGACAGCTCCAAACACTCCTGAACGCCAGACCCTGATGCTGTTACAAGCCTACCTGCCGGAGTGTGTAGACCGGTTGGATGGTGCCCTGCATCAGCAACTTAATCTATCTCGCCTGGCGTCTACCTTGATCATCAGCCACCTGGATGTTGGCTCGCATCGCTACCGACTGATGCTACCGATGAGCCTGCATGCATTACTGGTTGAAAACACCGGCGCCTTGCTGGCTGCTTGAGAATCGCCTCATGCCCAAAGCTTAACTGTACAACCGTTACGTGCTACACCAGCGCGTGAGGCTTGCTCTTGGACATGATGGCTTGGTGAATTTCGGCCGCCCTGACCGGTTTTGATAACACGACATCAAAGTAGTCATTGGCGGCCTCGACACTATCGGTTGGCATACCACCGCTCATGATAATCATCACCGGACGCACTGTTCTCTCAGCAAACAACCCACTCATGATCTGCCCCAATTCCAGCCCCGTCATGTTGGGCATCTTGTGATCAGTAATAACCGCACGACATTCATATTCAGCCAGTATCGCCAGCGCTTCAGTGCCTGAATCCGCCTGCAGCACATTCCAGCCTTCCAGCTCAAGCAACGAGGCAAGCATGTCTCGAACCATGAAGCTGTCGTCGACGACGATAACGGTATTTGATTGCGTATCAACCCTGTCCAGTTCAAACTCTGATGCACTTGCCACCAGATCGTCATCCCAGGTCGCCTCGTTCAGAGACTGAGTCATCGACAAGGTGTCGCCAAACAAATCACTGGTGGCGGAGGCCGCGTCCATCTCTTCAGACTGGCAGGCTTCGCCCACCAGAAAAGGCAATGAGACATAAAACGTAGACCCAGATCCTTCCTGGCTATCCACGCTGATTCTGCCGCCCATTAACGATACAAGCCGATCGCAGATAGCGAGTCCCAAGCCACTGCTTTTACGTGATGACGGCCCAACCGTTGCAAACGGCTCGAAGATATCGGCTACATAGGTAGCGGGTATGCCAATGCCGGTATCGCTGACCTTGAACTCGACAACCGCCTTGTTCTCATCATTTGTGTCTATCTGAACGTATTGCCCATCAGTCTGGAGCTGTGCCGGAACGCTGCTGACCTGCACGCTGACCTGCCCGGTGTTTGTGTACTTAAAGGCATTGCCAATCACGTTGTATAAGATCTGCTTGAGCCTGAGCGAATCACCGCATACCACGCGCGGTACGTCCAGCGCCACAATCTGCTCATAACCCAGCCCTTTGGCTTGCGAAGTCCCTGTGAAGGATCGACAAATGGAACCGATCAGTTCGTGCAGATTGAAAGGCTCCGAGCGGAAACTTGCAGCCTCCGTCGTCATACTGCTGATTTCCATGAAATCGTCTACCAGCTCTTCCAGGTCAGCAGCCGCCAACCGAGCAGCCAGCAATCGATTAGCGTCTGCCTCGTTCAGCAGATCCTTGTTGATGGACTGCAATGCCAGGGAGACGTTCTGGATTGGCGTTCTCAACTCGTGACCCGCCGCCGCAACGAAATCGTCGCGTGCTATCAGCACACGATTGAGTTTTTCATTGAGAGAGCGCTCACTGGTCAGATCAAACAGGTAACCACTCCAGGTAGAGCCACCTGTGTCGTCGGGTCGGCAACGCGCATCTGCCAGCACCCAGCCTTTCTGCCCATTGGGAAAATCAAACCGGAAAGTTTCGTGGAAATCTTCGCCGGTCGTCAGGCATGCACGGAACCGTTTTTCCACGGATTCCCGGTCGCGCTCATCGATGTAGTTGAAGAGCGAGAACGGATCGGCTTCGGCTTCACTGCCATCGGGAATGCGCGCCATTTCACGCGCCCGTCGGTTCTTGAACTCCGTTCTCAGGAGCCCATCCCGGGTATCTTTGAGCTGAAAAACGCCTGTCTGGAGTTTTTCGGTCATGTCGACAAGCCTTTGCTCGGCTCGCTGTCGTAAGCGATTGGCACCGGCGATGCGCCGAATCCAGAATATGTTGACTGCTGCGACGAGTGCCAAAAAAGCAACACCGAGTAGGAACCAGCTGGTGTTCATGCGCTTACCTGACCATACAGGTGCAATCCACTCCGTACGGCATGATCACGTTATTGTCTTTTTAAACGACATGTCACCGCCTCATCACACGCTTGCGCTGGCGTGAAGTTTACATCAACAGTTTCCTGATCGTCGGCTTGTCCGGTTTTTTACGTTATAAACCTATTAATCATTGCAGGGTGCCAGACCCGATTTATCCCAGTACGCCGCGCGCCACCTGATCCGCTTCGATCGATTCAAACAGCGCCTTGAAATTCCCCTCGCCAAACCCCTCGTCACCCTTGCGCTCGATAAATTCGAAAAAGATGGGGCCAATGACAGTCTTGGAGAAAACCTGCAGCAGTACTTTGGTGATTGCACCGGATTCAGTGGATTCATCCAGCACTACCTCGCCATCAATGAGCAAACCCAGTGATCGTAGCTCGTCAATTGATTCACCATGGCCAGGCAGCCGTTGATCGACGTTGCTGTAGTAAGCCTGTGGGGGTGCCGGCATGAACTCAAGACCCCGCTCGCGCAGCTTTCGTACGCTTTGGAATATGTCCCGGCATCCGCAGGCAATATGCTGAATCCCTTCGCCACGATATTCGCGCAAGTATTCCTCGATCTGGCTTTTGTCATCTCTGGATTCGTTGATCGGTATCCGAATTCGGCCACAGGGGCTGGTTAACGCTCTTGAAAACAACCCCGAGTGACGCCCTTCGATATCAAAGAATCGAATTTCCTTGAAACCAAAAAGCCGCTCATAGAATTCACTCCATCGATCCATGTTGCCGCGTTGAACGTTGTGGGTCAGATGATCTATGTAGTACAGGCCAGACCCTTCAGGCGTTCTGCTGGTATCCAGCCATTCAAAGTCCTGATCGTAGATAGTGGCGTCTGGCGAGGATCCATTGCCTTCGAAATTATCGACAAAATACAGGTGCGATCCACCAATGCCCTCAATACCCAGCAAGGGTATCTCTCCCGTATTTTGCTGTGTTTGCACTGCCTTTGCCCCTAGCGATACCGCATGATCCAGTGCTTGCCGAGCGTCAGCAACTCGCCAGGCCATCGCGCAAGCACAGGGTCCGTGTGAAGCGGCGAACTGTGCCGCGAAGGAGTCAGGCTCTGCGTTCAACAGATAATTAACGCTACCCTGACGATACAAGGTTACTTGCTTCGAACGATGGCGTGCGACCGCCACGAACCCCATCTGCTCGAACAAGCGCGCCAGGCTGGCTGGATCTTCGTGCGCAAACTCCACGAATTCAAAGCCAGCTGTTCCAATCGGATTTTCATCGGTAACAACCGGTAATACGGTGTCGTGCGGGTAAGGACCCATGGCATAAGCTCCCTCATGTGATGGTTACAATCATAATTCGCATGGCAGGCACACGGGATGCGTAATGCTCGTAAATGGCACTAGGCGATACACACACGAGGCCCCAACGCGCTGATAGGCGCATAATACGTGCATGGACAAATTTGACCGACAGTTACTCACCTTCCTGCAGGCCGATGCCTCCGTCAGCAACGCGCATATGGGTGCCAGCATTGGCCTGTCCGCCTCACAAGTGTCGAGGCGTCGAGCCAGACTGGAAACAGACGGCGTCATTAATGGATACCGGGCAGAGGTCAATCCTGAAGCCGTCGGCCTGTCACTGAACGCCTTTATCAAGGTGCGACTGCACTCGCACAGTAAAACCACAGCCGAGAACTTCCGGCAACGTGTGAAAAGCATTCCTGCTATTCAACTGGCTTGCGCAATAACGGGCGATGCCGATTATCTGCTGCGTGTACGTGTGCAGGATCTAACAGCGCTGGCTGAATTGATTAACGAACAACTGCTCGCACACGCGGATGTGCGCGAGGTACGATCCGATGTCGTACTGGACATGATCAAGGACGATGGCACGGTGAGCCTGGCAACGCCGTGAACTGACACAACATCATCTCCGGTAGAACCTCCTCCACCGGTTTGAACAGATAGCAATGCGGCCGGTTGTCTTAGGCAATCAGAAGGCATTGAATCAAGATCTATATCATTCCTGCAGTCAGGCCGCCCTCACGGTTTTAGCTGGATGCAAAGAACGACCAGATCAATTCTGAGACGTTTGGCCCTTGTGTGGCACTGAATTCTCCCGGGTTTCCGCCTATCCAGCCGTGCGGCAGGTCGTCCAGCTCAAAATAACCCAGCTCGACTGGCGTTGAACCTGTGGAATGTTGTTCATATCGCCACGCGATATTGTGTGTGTTACCCGATTGCCTATCCACCGACCAGTCTGGCGGGGTCGATGAGTAGACACCGAATGCCCAGGCGCTACGCCAGCAATCACGTAAATTTTCGGCAAGCTTGACCCCGACCTGGCGATCAGCTGTTGACTGAATAATGAGTAACTTGGGAGGGGTCGACACAAGAACGCGTTCCATGGACCGGATCAGCATCGACAAAGGGCGCAGCTGTACCGGCACGTGGCGTGAAAACTTGACCGACCGGGCGCTCTCTCCGTAGGGCACACCGGCCACGCTGGCCCCGCTTCTCCAGATGTCACTGTAAACCGTCAAGGCCACCACACTCATCGCCGCACCGGCAGACAGGCCACAGACGTGCAGGCGTGATTGATCGATAGCGTAATCATTCACGACATCAGCAGCGATCTGATGCAAATCTCCCACTTCGCCTTTGTTGCGCTTGCGCTGTCGCCCGAGCCACCAGCCCCAACAGTTTTCCGAACGCAAACCCGAGTAACTGGTTACAAACGGATATACCACGATGAATTGTTCTCGATCCGCGATTGCATCGAAGCCCGTAATGGACTGGATGTCCTCGTGGGTCTGTCGACATCCGTGGAGCACCATGACCATCGGCAATGCCGTCTGCCCGTCGTATCCCTTCGGCAAATACACGCGGTACTCACGCCGCCTGCGGACCAGGCGCGCTTTCTTCGACAACACCTTATCAACGTGTTGCCCCCGACTCATAGCCGATGCTCGGCGTTCAAGTGTGGCGTGCAGGTCTACAGGTTTTATCACAAGGTTCTGAGAATTTTTCCAGGGTTGCTGCGCCACTCAGCCGCTGCCATGTGTTGCCTCGATGTTCTGCAAACGCAAAAAAGGCAGGTGAAAAAGCCAATCGCATTGCAAAACGAATGTGGCATGTCTAATTAATTCGCGTTGTGAAAAATTATAAATTATTCTTTTTATTCACTATTTAACGAGCACTACGTCCTTATTTCTACCTTGCACTGCATCGCACCGTCTAATATCGTATAGTGCGGTGCAACATTTTTGACGTTGCACCATCATTTCGTCAGTTTTCGAGGAAAAATTCATTATGAGTCAGTCAGTGGTTTTGATCACCGGTGGAACCGGCGCTATCGGCACAGCCTTGTGTCGCCAGTTCAGCTCTGAAGGATACAAAGTGATGGCAAATTGCCACCCGTCGGATACAGAGCGTAGTACATCAGTCATCGAATCACTGCAGCAGGATGGCAACGATGTCGAGCTTGTGCCATTTGATGTAACAGACTCAGAAGCCTGCTCAACCGCCATTGCCAACATTGAATCAGACGTTGGTGCTATCAGTGTCGTGGTTAACGCCGCCGGCATCACACGAGACGCGAAACTGACAAACCTGGAACCATCAGAGTGGAGCGCCGTTATGAGCACTAACCTCGATGGCGTCTATAACGTCAGCCGCCCGGTGATTGAGCCAATGACCAGCCGCAAGTTCGGCCGCATCATTAATATCTCATCGGTGAATGGGCAACGTGGACAAATCGGCCAGACCAACTACTCGGCCGCCAAAGCCGGCATGACAGGATTTACCAAGGCGCTGGCTCGCGAAGTGGCCCGCGAAGGGATTACGGTGAACAGCGTCTCCCCTGGCTACGTGCAATCCCCCATGATCGAGGCAGTGCCGGAGAAGGTGCGGGAAAAAATCGTCAAGCAAATACCGGTTGGACGTTTTGCAGAGCCGGAGGAAATAGCGCGTGCGGTGAGCTTCCTGGCCAACGCCAACAGCGGCTATATCACCGGCACGGATCTGTCTGTCAATGGCGGCTACCACATCGGCTGATATTGCGGCGCAACTTTGGATGCGAAGGCTAACACCAAGTAAATTCCCTCGCTACCGCGTCTAATTTTTGACTCTAAGCCATTGAATTAAAATATTTTCTTAATTGATTACTGAATTTTCACGAAAATCGGCCGCTCCTTGTTGCATTGCAAAATAATCGCCCTTATACTGCACTGCAACAAGAGACATTCGCCTCTTTTCATCAGGAGATTAAACATGATCAATTTTACCGACACCATGAACGAACAATTCAAGCAAATGGTTGAACTGCAAACCCGCAGCCTCGAGCCAATGCGCGCTTTCGCAACCGTAGCCACTGAAGCTGCTGAGCAAGTTGCCCGTCAACACTATGCGGTGGCCGGCGACGTGATTGATTTCGCTGTCAAGCAGGCAAACCTTCCGCTGAACAGTGAAAATGTGAGTGACGTTGCGTCTGCACAAATGGCTGAAGCCACTTCATTCTCTGAATTGATGAACAACCGTGCAGCGGAGTACGCCGATCTTGCGCAGCAGTTCAGCGGCAAGACCAAAGAAGCAGTGGATAGCGTTGCTGCCTCTTTCAAGCAGTAACACGCTAGCAGTAACACGGCGACACCGATCGCTGACCGGGACCTGACGTCTGGCACCCCGGACAACCACGTGGCCACGGGTTGCTGAACACAACCCAGTGGCCTCTACCCTTAACTGTCAGTCCTGACGAACGATTGTGGAGACATCATGAAATCCGTAAACGAACAATTTGCAGAAATGCAGAAAAAGACCCTGGAATCTCTCGAACCCATGCAGAACATGAACAACGTTGCTGCAGAAGCCTTTGAGCGTATCGCCAGAAAAAACTATGACCTCATGGGCGATCTGGTGGATTACGCCGTGGCGCAGGTGAAAGTGCCCAGCGCGGATGCGAACCTGCAGGAAGTCTATGAGCAGCGTGTGGCCGACACCAAGGCGTTTGCCGAGAAGGTAAACGAGCGTGCCGCTGAGTACGTGGCTCTGGCCGGCGAGCTTGGCGAGATGGCACAGCCGAAAGCAGATACTGCAACCGCCAAGCCGGCACCCGCAAAAAAGGCAGCTGCCAGCAAAAAGAAGACTGCCGCAAAGAAGACAGCTGCGAAAGCCAAGTAATCAGTTGTTAAGATAGGGCACCGCTGAACAAAACTGGCGCAGGTTCAGTCCAATTGACGAACCTGTGCCTTTTACAGCATTGTGTTGTGCACCATCGGGCAACGGATCAAAGGTATTTGTGAACAAGACCAGAATCATCAAAAAGTATGCAAACCGGCGACTTTACGATACCGAAGCCAGCAAGCACGTAACGCTGCAGAACATCCGGCAAATGATCGTGGATGGTGCCGATGTACAGATCATCGAGGATACTTCCGGCGACGACATCACGCGGCCCCTGCTGTTACAGATCATCGTTGAGCAGGAACAGACCGGTGGCCAGCCTATTCTCACCGAATTGCTGCTTGCCCAGCTGATCCGGTTCTATGGCAATCCGATGCAGGGCATGATGGCGGAATACCTGCAGAAAAGCGTTGATACCTTCGTGAACCAGCAACGCACGGTGCAAAGCCAGATGCAGGACATGCTCTCAACCACCCCGCTGGACACCATGCGCGACCTTGCCGCACAAAATCTGAAAACGTGGGAAACCCTGTTTGGCCAGCGACCTGTCGACAAGAAAGACGACAACTCGTAGCGCGCACTACGCGTATCCAGGCACTGCAAGACAACCGTGAGAACACAAGTGAGCGATCAAGACAAACCACTGCAGGATCACATGGAAGACATGTCGAAGTCCTTTGTCGACATCTGGCAGAAGAACTCGGCCATGATGACGCAAATGTTCAATCAGTCGCACGAAATGCTGACGCAGTCCATGGACCCTCTGAACGTAGGGCCAGCGTTCACCAACGCGACGAAGCTCATGGTCAACGATCCCATGAAGCTCATGCAAGCCAACTATGAGCTGTGGAAAGAGCATCTGGATCTGATGCAACAGGCAACCCAGCAAGTCATGCAGGCAAATGCCGGTTCTGGTAACGCTGCTGACAAGCCCAAGGAACCTTACGACCGGCGGTTCCGCCATGAGGACTGGGCCAATAACCCCATGTTCGATTACATCAAGAAGTCCTACCTGATCACGTCACGCTGGATGGTGAATACCATGACGGCGATTGACGGGTTAAGTGAGAGTGACAAGAAGAAAATCGTTTTTCATTCCCAACTGCTGGCGGATGCGTTCTCACCTTCGAACTTCTTCATGACCAACCCCGAAGCCATTCGCACGATGGTAGACACCGGTGGCCAGAGCATCATCAAGGGCATGCAGAACCTGCAGCGCGATCTTGACCCGAAAACCAGCCAGCTCAGCATCATGATGAGCGACCCGGACGCATTCACACTGGGTGAGAACATAGCGACGACGCCGGGAAAGGTGGTCTTCCAGAACGATCTTGTTCAGTTGATTCAATACGAGCCCTCAACGCCCAAGGTGCATGAACGTCCACTGGTCATCGCCCCACCGTGGATCAACAAGTACTACATTCTGGATCTGCAGCCTAAAAATTCATTCATTGCCTGGGCTGTGGAACAAGGCTATACCGTGTTCGTGATTTCCTGGGTCAACCCAGATTCGAAATTGGGCGACAAGACGTTTGAAGACTACATGCAGGAAGGTATCCTGGATGTACTCGACGCAGTAGAAAGTGCTACTGGCGTCAAGGAGATGTCCATGATCGGCTACTGCATTGGCGGAACACTGTTGAGTGCAACGCTTGCGTACATGGCCGAAATCGGTGATACACGAGTGAAAGCGGCAACATTCTTTGCATCACAAGCCGATTTTTCAGAAGCGGGTGATCTGAAGATTTTCACCGACGAAGCGCAGGTTGACAACCTTGAGCGCATGATGAGTGAGAAGGGCTACCTTGAAGGCAGCTCAATGGCAACCACGTTCAACATGCTGCGTGCCAACGATCTCATCTGGTCGTTCTATGTCGATAACTATCTGCTGGGTAAAGATCCTCTGAAATTCGACCTGTTGTACTGGAATGCCGATTCCACGCGTATGCCACGCGAAACGCACCTGTTTTACCTGCGCGAAATGTACATCAACAACAACCTGTCCAAACCGGGTGGTATCACGCTCAAAGGCGTGCCTATCGATCTGTCAAAAGTCACTATCCCCATCTACTTGCAGGCTGCCAAGGAAGACCACATCGCGCCCTATCCATCGGTATTCAAATCGACGGGTTTATACTCTGGCCCCGTACGTTTCATGCTGGCAGGATCCGGACACATTGCCGGCGTTATCAACCCACCGGCGGCTGAAAAATACAATCACTGGATCAACGAAGAACAGCCGAAGGATCTGGACACATGGCTGGAAGGCGCGGAAGAACACAAGGGATCGTGGTGGACGGATTGGGACAAATGGCTTGCGCCCTTGTCAGGCAAAAAGGTAAAAGCGCGTACTCCAGGTGACGGTGAGTTGGACGTTATTGAGGCAGCGCCCGGCACGTTCGTGTCCATCAAAAGCTGACGTCGGCTCAACGCCGTATTTACCGTAGTCGCTCTCCAGCGCTGTCAAACAGATAAAGCGCTGAAGGCTCAATGGCAATGCCCACGGGTGTGTCTATGGCACCCTCGAAGTCTTTGGCAGCTTTCACAGTAACAATAGCGTCACCCACGGTGGCGCTCACCAATGTGTGATCGCCGAGCAGCTCGGTGGCATACAGTGTGGCATTCAACTGGCCCACTCCCGGCGCAACCACTTTGCAGTCCTCCGGGCGTACGCCCAACGTGGCCGACGACTCGCGCACAGTGGACGCTACGTCGATACGGACATCGCCGCTGACAAACGCACCACCATCCAGAGCCCCTTTAAGCAGATTCATCGGTGGAGAACCGATAAACTGCGCAACGAACAGATTGGCCGGGTCGTTGTAAATCTCCTTGGGCGGTGCGAGCTGCATCAACTTGCCGCCTTCGAGAATGGCGACCCGATCCGCCAGGGTCATCGCCTCCACCTGATCGTGGGTCACATAGATGGTGGTAATACCCAGATTGTGTTGCATGCGCTTCAACTCGGTACGCATGTGCCCCCGCAGTTTTGCATCCAGGTTGGACAAGGGCTCATCCATCAGGAACACGGCAGGTCTTCTCACCATGGCTCTTGCCAAGGCAACACGTTGTCGCTGCCCACCCGATAGCTGACGTGGATACCGGTCTAGAAATTCCAGCAACTGCACCTGCCCGGCAACATCACGCACCTGAGCATCTATCTCATTTCTGGGCAACTTTCTGACCTTCAGCGGATACCCGATATTCTCCCCTACCGTCTTGTGTGGATACAGCGCGTAAGACTGAAACACCATAGCCACGTTACGATTCTTGGGCAACACCTCAGTAACGTCACGGCCATCGATATACACCTTTCCCGCCGTGGTGGTTTCCAACCCGGCAATCATTCT
>CALLPU010000501.1 GCA_938016235.1 uncultured Granulosicoccus sp.
GACCTGATCAATCGAGGGCCGCAATCGCTACAGGCGCTTCGATACGTCAAGGCGCTCGGCAAGAATGCCATCACTGTGTTGGGCAACCATGACCTGCACCTGTTGGCGGTGGTGCACGGCGTACGTCAGGCATCTGGAAAAGACACACTCAGCGACATACTCAACGCCCCTGATCGGGACGAGCTTTGCCACTGGCTCGCGCGCAGACCTTTGCTGCACACCGACGCAAGCCTCAAGCACACGCTGGTGCACGCCGGAATCCACCCTCACTGGTCGCTCAAACGCGCACAGAAAATGGCGACGGACGTACAGATGGCCATGCGTAATGATCTGGATGAATTTCTGTGGCACATGTACGGCAACTCACCGTCAAAATGGTGCAAGGATCTGTCACCGCGCAAACGCCGCCGCTTTACCGTTAATGCATTTACGCGAATGCGTTACTGCGACGCAGATGGACAGCTGGATTTTGCCTTCAATGGCCCACCCAGCGCGGCCCCGCGTCATCTGTATCCGTGGTACGCCACGCCTGGAAGAAAGGCGCTGGATACGCGCATCGTATTCGGTCACTGGTCCAGTCATCCGGGTATCTGTCGCGCAGATGTTATCCCCACAGATCGGGGTTGCGTCTGGGGTGGCAGCCTGACGGCCTATGCCATTGAATCTGGCACCAGCCATTGGGTTGACTGCCGGCGCTAACGGGGCTGTTTCAGTAGTGCACTGAACTGATCGTCCTGCAGCATGCGTGCACCGAAAAAGCGCGCGCCCTCCACCGTCCAGTGCCCATAATCGGTGTACAGAATTTTTCCCTGCTCATCGATCACGTCACAGGTGCCTTCGGCAAGATCGCACAGGTACGGCACCTTGTCGACAAACGGCAGATTCATCTCTTCTGCCAGTGCTCGCAGTGTGTCATTGAGTGCATCGAGTTTGCGTGACCGCGTATCAGCCACCCGTTTGCCAATCGCAGGTGTCAGCCCGTTCTTCATGACCAGCGCCGGTACGCTCTTGAATTCTGCGGTGCGTCCGAGAATGATGACGGGTGCACCACTGATGCTGATGAAATCAATGAACACCGGCAAGTCGTCCAGCGATGCTGCTTCCCATCGCATGGACAACAGAATTCGATCAGCGTTGGCAGGCAGCTCGGATACCTGCACTGATTCATACTGTCGCTCGCAGCGCGCTTGCAAGGCTGCAGACTGATCCGTTACACCATCGGTAAACAGATACATGCAGCTGTCATCAATCTCCAGGCGGCGTATGGAATAGCCGGCGGAGTCGGACAAATTGAAATACAGCGCGTTGAACAGATCGGTGGCGTGCGAGTCCCCAACCACGAGTATGTTCAAGGGTTTCTTGTCGTCAGGTTTCGCTTCATCGAACGGCAAATTCGACAGCGACTCGGGTCCTTCGATGTATTGCCGTCTGATCAACTGTTTGGCTTCGATATCACCGATGGCGTTGATCAGCGCCGGATCAAATCGGGCGGGCCAGCCACTGGAGGTATAGGCGTGAGCCGAGGCCGCAAGCAACACGAGCGGAACGGCAAACCAGGCAAGCTTGCGAGCCTTGTTGCCTGAACCTGTACCCGCCCCTGCACCAGCTATGCCGTACCGAAAGCGATTCTCTACCAAATAATACAGCGCAACCGCTGCGAGCAGCGTCAGTATCAACAAGGCAATGCGAGTTTTTCCGACCACCACATCTTCAAACGTGATGTGCTTGTAGAGCACTACGATAGGCCAGTGCACCAGATACAGGGAGTAGGAAATCTTGCCCAGCCAGACGCTGACCGGGTTTCTCAAGGCCCAGCCGGTCACCTGTGCACTGCCGCCCGCTATCAACAAGGCTGCGCCAACACACGGCACCAATGCATAAACATCCGGGAACGGCGTGGTCTTGTCGAATATGAAAACGCTGTAAGCAATTAATGCAAGCCCGGATACGCACATGAGTTCTCGCAGCGCATTGGGTAACGGCCGAGCGCTGTGCAAGCTGATAATCGGCACCATGGCCAATGCAGCGCCTATGGCAAATTCATAGACACGAAAAGGCATCAGGAAAAAACTGGCAGTGGGGTCCTTGACGGTGAACCATCGGGCGGCCATCAAACTGATCAACCCCAGTATCACGAATAATACGAGCAGGGTTTTGCGCGAGCGACCGGTACACAGAAACAACAACGCTGGCCAGACAAAATAGAACTGCTCTTCAACACTCAGCGACCAGGTATGCAGCACCGGCTTCAGATCAGCGCTGGCGTCAAAGTAGCCCGATTCCAGCCAGAAGAAAATGTTGGATACCGAAAACACGGACGCAATCAATGCGCCAGAGAAGCGCTCCAGAAAATTGGGCGTCAGGAAAAAACACGCGGCCACGAACGTTACCAGCAATACGGCAATCAGCGCGGGCGCCAGCCTTCTGATACGTCGACTGTAGAAACGTTTGAAACTGAAGTCGCCCGCACTGACATCGCGATACAGGATGCGAGTGATCAGAAACCCACTGATCACGAAAAAGACATCCACCCCGACATAGCCGCCAGGAATGAACGTGTATTCCAGATGAAACAGCAAGACGCTGAGCACAGCGATCGCTCTCAGCCCGTCAATCTCCGGCTGATACTTGATGTCACTCATCGGGCCGTCAATCCTTTTCCAGCACCCAGTACGTGACGGGCACTCCACCTGTCTGCGCCGGGTCTTGCGGATCCTCGGATACCACAGTCCAGTCTGGCCAGTCGAAGCTGTCCAGCCAGGTGTCCCCCTCATAGGCCTTGTCGATGACGGTCAGGTAGAGGCGCCGGGTGATCGGCATGGCCTCTCGGCACAGTGCAGCACCACCAATCAGCATGATCTCGGCGGCAGAATCCTGCTCGGCAGCGTATCGGCCGGCCACCAGGGCATCGTCAAGCGAGTGAACGATGGTGACACCCTCGGCGCGCCAGTCCTTGTCTCGAGTGACCACGATGTTAGGACGACCCGGCAACGGCTTGCCGATGGATTCAAACGTCTTGCGGCCCATGACCACCGGTTTTCCCAGGGTCACTCGCTTGAAGTACGCCATTTCCCCGGGCACGTGCCAGGGCATGCCACCTGCCTGGCCAATCAACTTGTTTTTATCCATGGCCATCATCATGGCGATCACAGGAGCAGGCATAGCGCACTATTCGGGCTGTTTACAGCGCCGAACTATACAGCCAACCGAGCTGTCTTTCCGGGCCCGAAATGAAACACAGTGAAAAAGAGCGGTTCGTGTCAGTCAGATTGAACCTGCAAGAACTTGACGGAGAATCCATCCCAGTCATACGGACCATAGTCACAGGCCGGTCTGGGACCCACAGTCCAATTGAACGTGTTCACGCCCGGAAGCAACCATTCGGGCGGCACCGGCAACCGAAACGTCTTCCAGTCCTGGCTGAAGCAATCGCCTCGATCATATTGATAAGGGTTGACGGGAATGGCGGGCCTGCCATTCACACTCAGCAAGACCTGCCCGCGTTTGGGGCTGTTGATTTGACCAAACAACACTGGGTTACCCACGGTTTGTGGCAAGTCGATACTGACGCTTTGTGAATCGCCAATCGGACGATGGCCGTTGCGCTGCAAGTACACCACATCATCGGCGTAGTGCGCATCGTACTGACCCACTTTGGGGCCATCGAAGAGAATGTTGTCCCAATGAAACGTGTAGGTATCAAAATTATCCTGTTTATAGGGCGTGTATGCGTGGGTCTTGAACACCACGAGACCCCGTGTGAACGGCAATCCGCTGGGAATGCGTACTGAAAACGTATCCCAGGTGCCATCAGCGGTCTTGATGCGCCAGTGTATCTTGTTGTCTCGAATAACAATTCGCATCTTGCGACGAATGCGCCGATCTGTCAGCGCTGGATCTTGCGGGTGCAACGAGCCCCAGTAAGCCCAGTCATATTGGCCAAACTCACGCTCATTGACGAGCCAGCCATCTGGCGCTGTAGCGCCGGTGCCCACT
>CALLPU010000502.1 GCA_938016235.1 uncultured Granulosicoccus sp.
CAACAGGAGCTGGATCAGTGGCGAGCCACCGGCCAGTTCAATATCTCCACCGATGAACCGGAGCCTGCGGAAGTCACTGCGGATTGGCCGGACGAGTGTGTGGTGATAGAGAGCCCGGTGTCTGGCAGTCTTTGGAAATGCATCGTCAGTAACGGTGAACGCGTGTCTACCGGCCAGACGCTGATGATCCTGGAGTCGATGAAGATGGAGATCAATGTTGCGGCCACAGCGGATCTGTGTGTGCGTAGAATTCTGTTTGAAGCGGGAGAGCGCGTGAGCGCCGGACAACCGTTAATCGTGCTGGATACACTGTGAGAGCCCCAAATGAGTAAACCGATGGACATGACCCTGGCGGGTATTCGTGCGCAATATCAGCACGGCACGACGCCTGCCGAGCTGATGGCAACCTTGCGGCAACGAGCTGGCGAGTGCAGTGATCACAACCTCTGGATACACCTGTTAAGTGAGCAAGAGGTACAGCCATTTATCGATGCGCTGGAGAAGCTTGATCCAGATTCGTCACCCCTGTGGGGAATTCCGTTTGTATTGAAGGACAACATCGACCTGGCCGGCATTCCCACCACGGCAGGGTGTGAGGCGTTTTCCTACACACCAACCGCCTCGGCGTTCGTGGTTCAGCAGCTGCTCGATGCCGGTGCGTTGCCGGTGGGTAAGGCCAATCTGGACCAGTTTGCAACCGGGCTTAACGGGACACGATCACCGGCGGGGCCGTGTCGCAACAGTTTTGATCCTGAACTGGTCAGTGGCGGTTCGAGTTCGGGTTCGGCTGTAACTGTTGCACTGGGGCTGGCCAGCTTCAGCCTGGGAACCGACACCGCAGGTTCCGGACGCATACCCGCGTGTTTCAATAATCTTGTGGGCGTTAAACCGACGCGAGGTTTACTGTCAGCCAGCGGTGTGGTGCCAGCGTGTCGAAGTCTGGATTGTGTCAGTATCTTCGCATTGCACGCGGATGATGCCAATACGGTTCTGTCGGTTGCAGAAGGCTACGATCAAACCGACGGGTATAGCCGTTCCAACCCGTTCCCGAATCAGTCTCGCCACTACGGCGTTCACCGTGGCCCATTGAAGCTTGGCGTCATCCCGGAAGAACAACTCAAGTTCTTTGGAGACGATGCCTATCAAAAGGCTTATCTGAATACGCTGGCTATTCTCAAGGCAGATAGTATAGAACTGGTTGAAATTGACTACACGCCTTTCGATGAAGTGGCTCGCTTGCTCTACGAAGGCCCCTGGGTGGCAGAGCGATACGTGGCAACATTGCCCTTGATTGACGAACAGCCAGAGGCGGTATTCCCGGTGGTGCGGGATATCATTGCTGGCGGTGGCAAGCCGACTGCCGCAGCGTTGTTCAGGGCGCAATACCGGTTGCAGGAGTTAAGGCTAACGTGTGCCAGGCAGATGGAATCGCTGGATGCACTGCTGACACCCACCGCTGGTCGCTTGTTCAGCATTGAAGAAATGCTGCAAGAGCCTGTTCGTCATAACAGCGAGCTGGGCTACTACATGAATTTCATGAACCTGCTGGACATGGCGGCCGTGGCCGTACCCACAGCCTTCACAGACACCGGTTTACCTTTTGGCATTACCCTCGGCGCACCTGCGTTTACTGATCGGCAGCTGTTGGCAATCACCAACCGTATACAGACCTTGTGCGCTTTAACACTTGCGACGTCCGGGCTTTCACTGCCGGCATTGTCGCAAACGCCTGTGGCGCGACAAGACTGGATGGATGTGGTGGTTTGTGGGGCGCATCTGCAGGACATGCCTTTGAACTGGCAGCTAACAGAGCGAGGTGCACACAAAGTTCAAACTACCACTACATCGAATCACTACCGGCTATTTGCGTTAACGGATGATCCCCTGAACCGGCCTGCCCTGATCAGAGTGGAGGAGGGTGGATCCGCCATTGAAGTAGAAGTCTGGCGTTTGCCCAGTTCAGAAGTGGGCAGTTTTCTGCAAGGAGTTGCGGCGCCTTTGGGACTGGGTTCAGTCACACTGGCTGATGGCAGCAGTGCCTGCGGTTTCATAGCTGAGGGCCACGCTACGAACAACGCTGTTGATATTTCACGCCACGGTGGTTGGCGACAGTATATAGCGCAAGCCTGACCCCTTTTTAATTGCCAGCTTGGAGAGTGTGATGGTTGCGCTGCTCGCCATTCTGTCGGGCTGATCGCCACATTAGCCATCGGGGCAGCAGAGAACTTGCTCGCGCGGACTCCCGGCTCCTACCTCATTAATTCACCGGGGCTGAACAGCAGGCCACGCTCGCTGAGGCTCTTGCGCCTCTGCGAGCGCTGGCAGGCATCGCCAACATGGCCCATGACGGCCGGATTGCCTGCATAGCCCCAGGCACCGGACTGCATGTTCAGCCAGTACGCGCCATCAGGAATGGGTGCGCAGGCAACCTGTTCCAGCTGTCTGATTTGCGCTGCGTTCAACAGTGTGCCGTTGATGATGACCGAGCGCTGTGCGAAAACACCGGTAGCCAGGGTGCACAGCATGAACGCGAAGGTGGCTCGTCTGAAAGTCATGGGGCTGAGCATAGAGCGCCATCTGCGAGGCCTGCAACTAGTCAAATGCACAGCATCCATTGCTGTTGCCGGGCCGTCGAAAGCGATACTATTTATGCGAATCTTGGTAGTTTCTTGCGTTGTTCCATGTTACGTTACCGATAACGTCGACTTTTTCATGGACACAAGGTGGCAAGATCACGATGACGCAAAGCTCCGTACCGCTGATCAGCATGAGGGGAATCACCAAGCGATTTGGTGGTGTGACTGCGCTGGAAGGCGTTGATCTCGATTTGCATGCCGGCGAAGTGCTGGCCATCGTGGGAGACAACGGTGCAGGCAAGTCCACCCTGATCAAGGTCTTGACCGGTGTGCTAAGACCCACCGAGGGCACTATTGCCATGAACGGCGAAGCGCTGGTCATGAACAGCCACTCGGATGCCATCAGTCACGGCATCGATGCGGTCTATCAAACGCTGGCGCTGGCCGATCACCTGACACCCGCTGCCAACATGTTCCTGGGCAGTGAACTGACCCGCAATGTGCTGGGCTTTGAATTTCTGGATAACAAACGCATGCGTTCGGAAGCCGAGCGAACGTTGCAGGAGCGGCTGGGCGTTACGTTGCGTAGCATGGATGTGCCTACCGATAGCCTCTCTGGCGGTCAGCGACAAGCCATTGCCATTGCCAGAGCGGTGTATCACTCTGATTTGAAAGTGCTGGTGATGGACGAGCCCACGGCAGCACTGGGACCTCGTGAAACGGCCCGCACCCTGAAACTGATCGAGGCCGTTCGAGAGCAGGGGCTGGGTGTGATAGTCATCTCGCACAGTCTGGATGATGTGTTTGCAGTGTCTGATCGCATACAGATCATGCGACGGGGGCGGCGTGCTGACGTTGTCAAAACATCAGAGAGCAACAGCACGCAGGTGCTGGGCATCATGGTGGGTGCATCCACGGAACAGGCGAGCTGACCATGAACGATACAACGGTAGAACGTGGGTTGAACGCACGCGAAAAATTGGACAAGTACCTGGCACTGCTGGGTCCCATGGCCATGATCGCTGCATTGTTGTTGCTCATGCTGATGCTGGAACCTGCGCGGTATTTTCGGGTATCCAATTTCGACATCATTTTGAAAGACGCTGCGCTGTACATGCCGATGGCGATGGCCATGACGCTGGTTATCACCACGCGCGGCATAGATTTATCCATTGGCTCTGTGGCCGCGCTGACGGCCATTATCATGGGCTATATGGTGAAGTCTTATGGTTTCCCCTGGTGGGTTGCCGTATCGATGGCTATTTCGCTGGGTGCACTGTGTGGCCTGATCAACGGGCTGATCATCACCAAGCTTCGTGTTCCGGATCTGATTGGCACGCTGGCTATGGATCTGGCTTATCGAGGATTTGCTTTGGTGTTGGCTAAAGGTGTTGTGCTGTCCCGTTTCCCCGAAGAGATCGTGGCGATCGGTCGTGGCTCCATTCCCGGCTTTCTGCCGATACCCGTGGTGATTGGTCTGGTTACCATTGTTGCGGGCTACATTATCTATACGCGCACACGATTGGGCCGATACGCCATCGCCATTGGGTCGAACCCGGAAGCTGCTGAGCTTACCGGTGTACCAGTCAATCGATACAAGGTCTATGTCTATGTGCTGATGGGGGCGATGGCCGGGCTTGCTGGCGTCATGCTTGCCGGGAAACTCAATGCCATTCAGGCAACGTCGGCACCGTTTTTCAACCTGCATGTCATTGCAGCTGTGGTGGTGGGTGGTACATCGTTGTTTGGTGGCCGAGGATCCATGATCGGCTCTCTGGCCGGGGTGCTACTGCTGGCGATGATGATCAACGCACTGGTAACACTGCGCATCGAATTCTTCTGGCAATCGGTGGCATCCGGTGCGGTGATTATCTTCTCGGTGGCGTTTTACACGTGGATTCAGATGAAGGATCGCGACGGTCAGGGCGGTTTCATGGCGGCGCTGAAAACACCTGAAAACAAACACCTCGGCCGCTTTCTGCTGATCATGGCCGTGATTATCGGCGCACTGTTCATCCTCGGCTGGCTGCTCGCCGGCGAGACTACGGCAGTGCGCTAGTTCATCAGCTTGAATTGTTCTTGTATCACCGGCTGTTTTATCAACGGGCCGGTGAGTCAGGAGCGGTGCAGGTTAGTAAAGATGTAAAACCACTACAACATAGACAAGGAGAAAGCACCACATGATGAAGAAACATACACTGATCACGGCAACGGCGATGGCCGTGATGCTGGGATCATCTGCCTCAATGGCGGCAGATAAATTGCCGCTGATGGAACTGCCAGATGCCGCTGAGCGAGACTACTGGCTGCCGGAAGAAGTCAATGTGCCGGGTACGGTTGAGATGTTGCAGGAAGTGGTCGGTTCCGCCGCTGTGCCACTGGCGGTTGAGCAGGATGGCCCTGTAAAGATTGGACTGGTTTATCCATCAGCTGATGTGTCAGATTTCTGGGCTCGTGCCTACCTTGCGTTTACCAAGCGTATGGATGAGCTGGGTATCGAGTATGAGACTACCGAATTCGCATCACGTCAGATTGAACATTCGCTGCAAAGCACCTACACCGAACAGATACTGCAAGACGGAGACCTGTACGACTTCGTGGTGTTCGGGCCGTCGGAACTGGCTACGCAAGCGGATAACATTGATCGACTTGCCAAGAGCGAAGACTTTACAACGTTTGTCTGGTCTTTCTTTACACCGCTGAAGCAGTTCGATGTGCAGCCGGCAGGGTGGTTTGATTTTTCATCCACATTAGGTGCCCTGAATATCTGCGAGTACATGGCGGAGCGTCTGGGTAATGATGTGATCTACGCGATGAATCGGGGTATTCCCGGAATCACGGATAACCAGCGCTCAGGCGATTTCCAGAAGTGTATTGAAGAGAAGGCCAACTGGAAACTTGCCTATGAGCACTATGGCAACTACACGCGTGAAGGGGGTTACGACGGTACAAACCTGATACTGCAGGCTTATCCGGAAGTCACCGTTATCCACAATGCCAATACCGCCATGTCCATGGGTTCTCTGGAGGCACTGATCGGTGCCGGGCGAGACAAGGATATCTTTTCAACTGGCTGGGGTGGTACTGGCCTGGAACTGGATGCTATCCGTCGCAAGGAACTCGATGCCACTCCCATGCGCATGGGCGATGATGTGGGGGCGGCTGCCGCCGAAGCCATCAAGTTTCATCTGGAAGGGCGTGAAGATGAACTACCGCTGGTATTCCTGGGAAGAATTCTCGTGG
>CALLPU010000503.1 GCA_938016235.1 uncultured Granulosicoccus sp.
TCTGGGGCTGTCGATCGTGCAGGGTCTGGTAGAGCTTATGAACGGGGAGTTGGATATTCACAGTAATCTGAGGTCTGGAACCCGGGTGACGATTACCTTGCCGCTGGTCGAAGCCGAGGTTCCCGAGCAGACGCCGAGCAATAATGCACCTAGAAAACTCGCCTATCTGAGCCAGTCGCCAAAGCATTCCCTGCAACCAGAGCGCCCGATTCAGGCGCTGGTGGCCGAAGACAACCCGATCAACCAGCTGGTCATAGACAGCGTACTGGATGATCTCGGTTGTGATGTCACGCTGGTAGAAGACGGTACCCAGGCTGTGGAGGCCGTTGGCGAAGGCGAGTTCGACATCGTATTCATGGACTGCCAGATGCCGGAAATGGATGGTTACGAAGCCACTCGCGCGCTACGCCAGCAGGGGTGCACATTACCTATTGTGGCGGTGACAGCCAACACGCTGGCAGGCGATCGAACCAAATGCCTGGACGCGGGCATGGATGACTACGTCAGCAAGCCTTTCACCGATACAACGCTCGATTCCATATTGAAAAAGTGGGTAGGCGCTCGTCGCTCACAGTTGGCCAGCTAAGGCGTCTCTCAACAGGTCAATGCGCTTCGCATTGGCCCCAAGATCACTCTTGCCGAGCCTGGATGCACTGCGAATCTGCACGGATGCCTGATCGTCGCTGATCAGCAGTTCAACATCATCAACGAATCGCAAGGTTGGAGAGGTAAAGGTAAAGTGCGCGTACCGATCCTGCTGCGTCACGAGCGCCGCGCCTGGCTGAGCCGACACGGTATCAACGATGCGCTGCATAGCAGTATCGGCATCTGACGTGATGACCATGCGTTCGACGCGTTGCGACGGTCGTGATGACTCGGAACCCTGGCAATTCGGCATGTCGGGGCAATCTGCCAGCAACGTTTCACCGTTGCGCTCGATGGGGCCTTTGGCAACGGTCTTGCCTAACCCTGGCATGTAGACTCGCAATACTGCGCCGGCGATCAGCACAACAACAACCAGTACGATCAATTTAGTGAGCATGTGCTGTACTAAGGCGAGATGCGCTGAATCGACCAGTCGCTGTTAACACTGGTGCGTTCAAAAACGAAGCGATCATGCAACCGATCTGCACGCCCCTGCCAGAACTCCAGCCGGTGAGGTCTGATACGGTAGCCGCCCCAGACGGCAGGGCGCGGCACGTTGCCGTCAGGATACTGCTCGTGAAGCTGTTGCACACGTTTCTCCAGTTCCTCACGATTGCTCACCGGTGCCGACTGCACCGACGCTGCGGCACTGAAACGGCTTCCTTCCGGGCGTGAGTAGAAATACTCGTCAGCGTCGGCGGGATCCAGTTTTTCCACCACACCCTCAATGCGCACTTGTCTCTCCAGGGCGCACCAGTAAAACAGCAGTGACGCTTTCGGGTTCTCGCTTAGCTGACGGGCTTTGTCGCTCTCCTGGTAGGTGTACCAGATGAAGCCCTGTTCATCGAAGTGCTTGAGCAGCACAACCCGCGAGTGCGGCTGACCTTCGGCATCTGCTGTGCTGAGCATCATGGCAGTAGCGTCAAGGATCTTGCGATCCCGTGCATCCTGGAGCCAGTGTTTGAATTGTGCAGTGGGGTTGTCGGCCAGATCCTTTCGTCGCAGCGTATCGGCGGTGTAGTCGCGCCGGGGTTCTATCAAATCGTTAGTCATTCGATCAGGATACTCCAGTTGTGATTCGACTGGCACAGATGGCCAGACTTACCCAGGCAATGATCAGCAAGAGTCCACCAATCGGTGTGATCATGCCCAGTCGAGTGATGCCGGTAAACGCCATCGTATAGAGTGACCCCGAGAACACGAATACACCGGCTGTGAAACAGATTCCCGAGACCAGCAACCAGGTGCTGCCGGGGCCAGAGCCCACATGCAGGCTCAGCAGACCACAGGCGAGCAGGGCGAGGGCGTGCCCGGCATGGTAGGTGACTGCGGTGTCATACCAACCCCTGGCTTGCGCACTTAGCACGCCCTGCAGAGCATGCGCACCGAATGCACCGCTCATGACGGCGGTTGCACCGAGCAGCGCCGCGACCATTATCATCCACTTGCTCATAGAGTATCTAAAGTTGGTACCATTTGCGGCCTCATACTGTACAGCCAATGCGGAGGAAAGCTATGCCCTCATTCGATGTTGTGTCCGAAGTAGATCAGCACGAACTCAGCAATGCCGTCGATCACACTCAACGTGAAATCGGGAATCGATTCGATTTCAAGGGAACCTCAGCCAGCGCCGAGTTGGCAGACAGCGTGATCGTGCTCAAGGCAGATAGCGACTTTCAAATCCAGCAGATACACCCGGTGCTGTACCAGAAACTGACTGCCCGCAAGATCGATATCGCCTGTCTGGAACCGGGCAAAGTGGAAAACAGCGGCAAGGGCGTCAAGCAGTCCATGACGGTACGTCAGGGCGTGGACAAGGAAACAGCCAAGAAAGCAGTTGCAAAAATCAAGGAATCCAAGATCAAGGTTCAGGCGCAGATTCAGGGCGAGCAGCTCCGAGTTACCGGTAAGAAGCGTGATGATCTGCAGTCAGTAATGGCTTTACTCAAAGGCGCTGAGCTGGGGCTGCCATTGCAATTTCAGAATTTTCGAGATTAGGTGGGTTAGCCGTGTTAGGCAGATCAGGCGGGCTATCGTGAGTTCAAGCAAATGAGACCGGGCAATTGACTCAGCGCATTGCACTGACCACTCTCGTCGTCAGCGACTACGATGCAGCCATCGAATTCTATGTCGAGAAACTTGGATTTTCTTTGATTGAGGATACTGCGTTACCCGAAAACAAACGATGGGTTGTCGTGGCGCCAGCTACATCTGACTCTCAGCTGTTGCTTGCGCAGGCAGCTACAACGGAGCAATTGGCCAGTGTGGGAAATCAGACGGGTGGAAGGGTGTTCCTGTTCCTGTACACCGATGATTTCTGGCGAGATTATGAAGCTTACAAGGCTCGTGGCGTGGAGTTTGTGAACGGTGAGCCGCGAAAAGAGCCCTACGGCACGGTCGCTGTTTTCAAAGACCTTTACGGTAACTTGTGGGATTTAATCGAACCTGCTGCCTGATTTAACCGGGCCGATTTCTTCTGCGGCTGTTTTAATTACAGTCGCGCAAATCGTGTTTTGAGTTCCTC
>CALLPU010000504.1 GCA_938016235.1 uncultured Granulosicoccus sp.
GTGGCCCTTGCAGGCCGAATACTTCACTGGGAACCTCGCCCGTCTGATACATGAACAGATCGATGGTGTGACAGGCGTGATGCCACAGCAAATGATCAGTCCAGCTTCGCGCTTCACCCTTGGCATTCGTGTTGGTGCGTCTGAAGAAATAGGTTTGTGCATCCAATTGCTGGA
This sequence comes from uncultured Granulosicoccus sp., assembly GCA_938016235.1. Taxonomy (GTDB): domain Bacteria; phylum Pseudomonadota; class Gammaproteobacteria; order Granulosicoccales; family Granulosicoccaceae; genus Granulosicoccus. Next base: position 175 of record CALLPU010000504.1, read on the forward strand.
TGTTGTATTGCCCCGCATCAACTTTTCGTTTAATCCATTGGTGTGACGGATTGAACCGGCGAACGTGGCCCACCATACCCACTACCTTGCATTCTTTTTGTATGGCATCCATCGTTTGCGCATCTGCCAGGCTGTCTGCCATGGGGATTTCAGCAAACGTGTGCTTGCCTGCTTTCATGGCTTGAACTGACTGTGAACAGTGCAATTGCGTGGGTGTAGAGAGAATGACGGCATCGATATCCTGGTTCAGGAAATCGTCATACTCGGTGCAGGCAGCGGGGATGTTGCGTTCCGATGCCAGCGCCTTGATCTTGGTTTCATCAGGACCGTATACAGCCGTGATCTGTGCATCACTGATATTCGACAGCGCATCCAGATGCTTTAACCCGAATGCACCGTAGGCACCTGCAACGCCGATCTTGACCATGCTAACGATTCTCCAGAATCAAGTGGCCAACGGCCGTGTTGGATGCCGGTACGTGATAGAAGCGGTGCATCTCCTCCACGGTGTCATTGAGTGCGCCGCGCATTACATACCACATGACCAGTTCAATGCCTTCAGAACCGGCTTCGCGAAGGTATTCAATTGGCTGAATCAGGCTGCCTTTTTCCGGCTGATTCACCAGTAGATTCATAAACCGCTCATCCCACTCAGCGTTGATCAGCCCGGCGCGTTCATGCTGTAGCTGATGACTCATGCCACCGGTACCGAATACGCATACTTTCAGGTTCTCGGGAAATGACTCAATGGCTTTGCGAATGGACTTTCCGAGCGTATAGCAACGGCTCCCCAGCGGCGCCGGGTATTGCACGACATTCACGGCCAGTGGCACAACCGGGCAAGGCCACTCGTCAGGTTTGCCGAACATCAGAGTCAAGGGCACGGTGAGCCCGTGGTCCACTTCCATTTCATTGACAATGGTCATGTCGAACGAATCCAGAATCAGCGATTGCGCAATATGCGCGGAGAGTGTCTGGTGACCCTTGACCACAGGTACAGGCCGAGGCCCCCAGCCTTCATCGGCAGGTGCGTACTCCGCAGCACAGCCCAGCGCAAAAGTGGGAATGATTCGCGCATCAAATGCCGTGCAGTGATCGTTGTACACCAGCAAGATGACATCAGGCTTCTCATTGGCAATCCATTGCTTTGAGTATTCAAAGCCTTTGAATATGGGGCCATAGTAGTCATCATCGGTGTTGCCAGTGTCGGAAGCGACTCCCAGCACCGGTACATGGGAACAGGCGACGCCAGACGATACATAAGCCATCAGTTATCCTGCCATTCCGATTTTTCCCGATTACCCTCTATCGAGCGCCCACCGTTCAACATCATCTCGCGATAGGCAGTGGACCCCATGCCAGTCATCAGGCCCGCCAGCTCCTGAAAGTTAATCCCGTGAAAGGCGGCGAGCTTGGAGGAATAGTAGATATTCCCGCCCAGTTCAAGCAGCCGATTCCATTGCTGATTCAACGCAGCTTCACGTTGCTCGGCCGACATGGGATAGCGATCAATGTAGCCTTCAGGGTCAGCCTTATATGCGTCGCGGTTTGCCTGCATTCGGAGGCTGATGCAAAACTGGTTAAGGTGAAAACCTTTGGCGGCCATGTCACTGTCGAACACGATAGTGCCGGGTATATCGTTATAGAGTTTGTCGTCTGCCATGGTGCTGTTGCAGTGTTCTCCCGGGCCATCAGCTGCGCCCGTCAGGTTACCGGACTGTAGTGAAGCATGTTAACCGTTTGGACCTTCCGAATCCACGCTTCACGGCAGTGCGGTGCGCGAATGCTCACTAATTCTGGATTGCTGGAGGGCTGAGGCCATATTCAGCCTATCGGCGTTGAACGCACCCGGAAAACGTGTGTTGCACCGGCTGCTGATTCCGGGCTTGAAATTATGCGAAGTATCCCCAACGTGGTTCTCCAGATCGACCGATCCTGTGCAACTGTGGCGAATAGCGCCGGTTTATGGAGCACTGTACGGGGTGAATACGCTGTTCTGCCAGCCCGTGCTTCAGGGTCAAGATCGAATGATTACGTGTGGCGTCGTGCTTCGGTGCATCGCCATGACCGACAGACATCTTGATAAGGAGTACCCGCATGTTGGAGGTGCAATCCATCACTCGCCACTATGGCGAGTTGAAGGCTGTTGACGATGTGTCATTCAGCATAGAACGTGGTGAAATTGTGGGTTTGCTTGGCCACAATGGAGCAGGCAAAACCACCGTCATGAAAATGCTCAGTGGTTTTCTCGAACCGGATACCGGGAGCATCTGGTTTCAGGGAACGCCTGTGTCGAGCAGTCCGGAAGCCTTGCAGCGGCAGCTGGGTTACCTGCCTGAAAACCTGCCGGTTTACCCCGAATTGTCAGTGGCCAGCTACCTGGACTACGCAGCAGAGCTAAAGGGGCTGACGAACGACATCAAGCGGCAGGCTATCAAAACGGTCATTGAGGCAACAGAGCTTGGTCCGAGACTGCTGTCGCCCATCGCTACGTTGTCCAGAGGCATGAAGCAGCGTGTAGGCGTGGCACAGGCCATCATTGGCAAGCCGAGCCTGCTCATTCTTGATGAGCCTACCAATGGGTTAGACCCGACTCAGACCGAACAGATGCGGCAAGTCATCAGGAATATCAGTGAATCAGCCACGGTAATACTGTCTACCCACATCATGCAGGAGGTTGAGGCCTTGTGCGATCGTGCTCTGATTATTCGGCAGGGACGTTTGGCGGTAGATGCCAGGCTGGATGATCTGACACACAGCAACAGGATAGCGTTACGCAGCTCGTCTGCGGCCGATGCCATAGAGGATGCGTTGGAAAGCGCCAGTTGGTTCAAAGGCATTAGCGCCAATCACCGCGTCGATACGTCTGAAGCGAACGGTCCGCATCTGTGCGACTTCATCTTGCAAGTTGATGATTCTGTCAGCCTGGATACTTGTTTGTCCGACTGCGCCCGGTTGTGCGTCACTGCCAATATTCCGGTGATGGGTCTACGAGCAGACACACAGGATCTGCAGAGTCTGTTTGTTCGCGTTAACAACAACAACGAGCTGACGCAGAGTATGACAGCCGATAGTGTCGAGGAGGTAGAGCATGTCGCCTGATAACAGGAACGAGAGGAATCCCTGGCGCGTGACATGGCAAGTTGCCAGGAAGGAAATGCGGCTTTTCCTGTCCTCGCCAATAGCCTGGCTGTTTTTCATCACGTTCGCCGGTGCAACGTTGTTTGTTTTCTTTTGGGCGGAGTCTTTCTTCGTCAGAAACATTGCTGACGTCCGGCCCATGTTCGAATGGATGCCCATACTGCTCGTTCTGTTGTGCAGTACGCTCACCATGCGTATGTGGAGCGAAGAAAGACGCACGGGTACGCTGGAGCACGTTTTGACGCAATCCGTGCCGCTCTGGTCATTTGCACTGGGTAAATTTCTGGCCTGTCTCGGTTTGTTGTTGCTGGCTCTGATCGTCATGTTGCCGCTGCCGATAAGCCTGTCGTTTGTTGCCGCACTGGACTGGGGTCCCGTACTGGCCGGTTACCTGGCTACGGTGCTACTGGGATCTGCCTACCTGGCCATCGGTTTGTTTGTGTCATCGCGCACCCAGAATCAGATCGTGAGCCTGATCAGCTCAGTGGCTCTGTGCGGATTCTTCTACGTGGTTGGCCACGCAGTGATAACGCGTACCCTCGGGCAGTCCGGCGGGGAATGGATGCAGGCGATAGGTACCGGCGCACGGTTTGATGCCATCACGCGAGGTGTCGTGGATATTGCCGATCTTGCGTACTACATCAGCCTGACAGTGATATTCATGGTGTTTACGGTCTATGGCCTGGAACGGGAACGCTGGACCAGCGCTGCCACCAGGCCCACACATCGACGGTGGCAGTTGGGATGCGCCTTACTCGTGTTCAATGCCATTGCGTTGAACCTGTGGATGGGGCAGCTGAACAGCTGGCGCCTGGATACCACTCAGGGTAAACAGTACACGTTGTCTGACGCCACGCGTAATTATCTGGCGCAGCTACAGGAACCACTAACCTTGCGTGGTTACTTCAGTGCCAAGACGCATCCCCTGTTAAGTCCGCTTGTACCGCAGATGAAAGATCTGCTTCGCGAGTATGAGGTTGCTGGTGACGGGCGCGTGCGGGTGCAGATCATCGATCCGATGAGTAACCCTGAGGCCGAAGAAGAGGCCAATCAGCAATACGGTATCGAACCGGTTCCTTTTCAGGTAGCCGATCGTTATCAGTCATCGATTGTCAGCAGCTACTTTGACGTACTGGTGCAATACGGAGACGAATATGAGGTGCTGGGGTTTCGGGATCTGATTGATATCAAGTCGCAATCAGATACCGATATTGACGTGCAATTGCGCAATCCCGAATACGATCTGACTAAATCGATACGCCGGGTACTCACCGACTTTCAATCTGCGGGGGATGTGTTCGCCAGTATCGATGCGCCACTCATGCTAAACGCCTACGTATCAAGTGATGATCGCCTGCCTGCTGATCTGGTGCAGTTCAAACAAGTGATCACAGATACCGTCAATGCACTGAGCGAATCGTCCGGTGGGAAGTTGGCGCTGCAGATGTTCGACCCACAAGATAACGGGGGTACCGTAGCCTCGCAGCTAACGAATGACTATGGGTTACGGCCAATGCGGGCCGGGTTGTTCAGCGATGACAGCTTCTGGTTTCATCTGCTGTTGGACGATGGGAACCAGCTGGTTCAGATTCCTCTGGGAGATTTGAGTGACAGTCAGTTCGAGCAGGACATGGAAGCCGCGCTGAAACGTTTTGCCAGGGGATTCACACGAACCATCGCATTGGTGGGGCCCGCTCCATCGCCAATGGGCATGCAGCCCGGAATGCCGGCCGGGCCAGGCTTTCGTACACTGGAGGACTACCTGCGAGCCGAGTACGATGTCATTACTGAAGATCTCAGCGATGGCAGTGTTTCCAGTGACGCTGATCTGCTGTTGCTGGTGGCCCCAGACAGTCTCGACGAGAAAGCGCTGTTTGCCGTTGATCAGTATTTGATGCAGGGTGGCACTGTCATCGCGTCCACGTCAGGTTGGAGTGCCAATCTGACTCGCCAACGTCTTGATCTGGCGGCCAGGGATTCAGGTTTGAATGAATGGCTGGTACATCACGGCATTCGAATCGGTGACGAGCTGGTGATGGATCCTCAGAATGCGGCATTCCCTGTACCCGTAACACGAAACGTCGGTGGTCTCCAGCTTCAGGAGTTGCGCATGCTCGACTATCCGTTTTTCGTGGACATTCGTCAGAATGCCATGAATGATGACAGCCCTGTGGTTGCCGGGCTCGATCAGGTAACAATGACCTGGGCGTCACCGATCACATTTGATGCTGATGACACCGAAACGCAGCGAGAAAACACCGTGTTGCTGACCAGTTCACCCATGGCATGGTTGACCCGCTCTACGGATGTCATGCCACGTCTTGATGAGCAGGGAGCTGGAGTAAGCCCATGGTCGCCCGAAAGTGAACTTGCTGAGTATCCGGTAGCGGTGTCCAGTCAGGGGCGTTTTGACTCTTATTTCGCTGGCAAGCCTTCCCCCCTTTCTAAGGGCGAACAAAAATCGGCTGAGCCTGCTGTCGAGGCGAGCGAAACAGCGTCAGAGGATGGCCACGTTTCAGAGACCACACTTGCACAAAACATGGATAGTGTTATTGAGCATTCCACTGAATCTGCGCGCCTGATGGTGTTCGCATCCAATGACTTTCTGCGCGATCAGATTACGCAGATGGCAGGTTCTGCAACGGGTACAGCGTATCTGGCACCGTTCCAGCTGATGGCAAATGCTGTAGATGTGGCGTTGGACGATACCGGATTGCTCAGCATTCGCAGTCGCGGTCAATTCAACAGAACCCTGCCACCCATGGACAACAGCGCTCAGAAGTTCTGGGAGTATCTCAACTATGCTCTGGCAGCGTTTGTCATCGCACTGATATTTGGACTGACGCGCCTCTGGCATCGTCGAACTGAAACACAACAGCTCAAGTGGTTAGCATCATGAAATCGTCTGAGAAAATTACGTCTGCCCAAAAGCCAATGACATCGTGGCTGGCATCTCTGGGTGCAGCGTTTGGAGAAAGTAAAGCGGTACAGGTGCTTGGTGGTTTGCTGGTTCTACAGCTGCTTGTAGCCGGGGGTCTGTTATGGAGATCAAGCTCGCAGGCAGACTTTGCGCCGGTTGCTCAGCTGGTAAGCGTAGATCCTGCAACCGTTGATGAGGTGGTCATAGAGGATGGAGAAGAACGCATCGTGCTGTCGTACTCTGATGATCAATGGCGGCTGGATGATCAGTACAATACTCCGGCATCTGCTGACAAGGTCAAACAACTGGTCGCTGATGTCGCTGCCTTAAAGCCGGGTTTGCCGGTGGCAAGTTCGTCAGCCTCGCATCAACAGTTGGACGTGTCTGAGAGCCAGTTCCAGCGTCGTGTGACATTCAAGGCTGATGCCGATGCCGTCGTCGA
>CALLPU010000505.1 GCA_938016235.1 uncultured Granulosicoccus sp.
TGGGGCCGTTGTATTCAACGTGCCAGTGCCGATAGCTGGACGGGTCAACCCGGAAGTCGATGGTCTGGGGCATGCAAGACTCACTCGCTCAGAACGTGTCGATATGATACGCAGCAGCCAAAGCCAAGTAAACCCGTTGAGGCACAATATGACTAAACCTGGAGCGCAATAAATCAACCACTTACAATATCAGCGCACGAATGCCTATAGTTTTTTGCACTATAGTGATAAAATCAGATCCGCTTCCAGTCGGTTTATCCACTGGTGAACGTCGACCACCTTGAGCGTCATGATCGTGCTGGATGATTCCGCAGGCACCAGAGACCGAGCTTGTCCAACCAGGCGAAGTGCAGCCTTGTGGCGCCCCATACGCAGCTTCAGGTGCCCATTCGCCAGTTGAATCAGGCCCTGAACGAAAGCTCGTTCCGTGCTGCCATCGGGAAGTCGCATCCATACCGCTTCCAGCACTTCATGAGACTCCCAGTAGTAGCCTTCATGCAGGAACCTGATGCCGGCTGTAAATGCATCGCAAGCGGCCAATTCGGCTGCGTTATGTCCGGGCAACGCTGTGCTCTTCAACGCATCAAAGGCCGTTTCCGGATGGCGTTGACTGATGCCTGGTATATAGGCGTATTCTGGTAGATGCACAGGCGTGTTGCGTCAGTCCGGATACGCGGGTGACGTGGAGGTGCTAGCGACGCTTTCGCAGAATCCGGCAATGGCGGCAACCACCGGTTTTTCGTCATTCAGATGCGGTGCATGCTGACACTGATCCAGTATCAGCGTGGATACTGGCGCATGGCACACACGGCGAACAACAACGTCTATCTGATCCAGCGACCCATAGGGATCTTCTCGCCCTTGAATCGCCAGTACGGGTGTGCGGATAGTGTCGAGGCACTCAACGATGTTCCAGGTCAAAAAGTCCGGGTGCAGCCACGCATCATTCCAGCCGCGAAATGCATTGTCGGGATCGGCGTGGTGTTTCGCCAGACGCTTGCGTAAATTCCCCGAGTTGAAGGCATCTCGCGCTGCGCGAATCTGTGCAATAGCAGCCGTTTCTGTAAAGAAATGAGGTGCTAGCAATACCGTACCGAGCACACGCAGATCATTTGCACACCCTGCATACAGTGCTGCAATACTGGCCCCGTCACTGTGCCCCAGCAATATCGCACGCTCGATGCCAATCCCATCGAGTACCTGTGGCAGGCCAGTCAGCGCTTCCTGTGTCAGGTAATCCAATGGTCGCGGCAATGTAACGGAGTCAGAATGACCGTAGCCGGCACGTGAATAAACCAGCACACCACAGCGAGTTGCCTGAGCCAGCGCAGCCGGAAAGTCTCGCCACAATGAAATGCAGCCAAGCCCTTCATGCAACAACACCAGCGTGGGAGCGTCACATGGGGCTGGACCCATACAGCCGTATTCCAGCGTCGTCGTGCCGGTTTGGACTCTCCCCGCGTTTGTCCAGGGTGCTGTCAAGGGCTCTCCCGCAGTTTAAAACGCTGAATCTTGCCAGTCGCAGTCTTCGGCAATTCGTCTACCACCGTGACCCAGCGTGGGTACTTCCACTTGCCCACATGCTCTTTCACAAAATCCTTCAGGGCATCGGCCGTATCGGCATTGCCGCCCTCCTTCATGACCACAAACGCTTGCGGTTTCTCCAGATCGTTTTCGTCGCGTCTTGCGACGATTGCAGCTTCCAGAACGTCTGGATGCGTCATCAGTACTTGCTCAACTTCAAACGGACTGACCCAAATGCCAGATACCTTGAACATGTCGTCTGTGCGCCCGCAATAGATCATTCGACCATCACCATTTCTCTCGTACTTGTCACCCGTGCGGGTCCATTCCCCTTCGAACGTTCGGCGCGTCTTGCTGCGCTGGTTCCAGTAATCGGCGGCCGCTGATTCACCGCGCACCAGCAACTCACCGATGCTTCCATCGCTGACATCGTCTCCCGACTCATCTACCAGACGCACGTCATACCCGGGCACGGCAACGCCAGAGGTGCCGTAGTCGATATCGTCAGGTCTGTTTGAGAGGAAGATGTGCAACATCTCAGTGGAACCCACACCATCCATGATGTCGACATCCCAGATTGCTTTCCATTTGCGACCGATCTCTGCTGGCAACGCCTCACCGGCAGAGATGCATAATCGCAGCGGCGCTTCAGGCGTGGCGCCCTGCACATCCCAACTGTGAATAAGCGCTGCATACAAAGTCGGAACACCACAAAAGATGGTTGGTTTGTAGTGCTCGAGTATGTGCGAGACGGAGTCAGGCGTGGGCCTGGCGTTGTAAAGCAAGGCCGTTGCGCCGACAGACATCGGGAACGACATGCCATTGCCAAGACCGTAGGCAAAGAAGAGTTTGGCGGCTGAGAAAATCGTGTCATCTTCTCGAATGCCCAGCACCTGGCTACCGTAGGTATCGCAAGTGACGCGCAACGCATCATGCACATGACGCACCCCTTTGGGTGCACCTGTCGACCCAGACGAATACAACCAGAATGCGATTTCATCACCGGAGCACGACACCGCGGATTGTGGCGAGGCATCGCGTATGAAGGCAGACCAGCTCATGCAACCCTCCGGCGTATCATCACCGATAACCACTATCTGGCGAATATGCGAAGACGCTTTCACAGCGGGCAGAACTACGTCCAGAAGCTCAACTGAGACGAAAGCAATAGCGGCGCGACTGTCATCAAGAATGGCTTTGTAGACGTCAGTGGATAGTAATGTATTGAGCGCCACAGGAAGTACTCCCGCCTTCAGGCAACCCCAGAACAGGCAGGGAAACTCGACCTGGTCCAGCACGAACATGGCTGCGCGTTCTTCGCGATGTACATCAGCTCTGGCCAATGCCGTAGCCACACAACCACTTTGATGTGAAAGCTCTCCATAGCTCAGCTCACGCCCACCCGCCCATGCCTCACGAAACGCGCACTTGTTCGTGCGCCCCTCTGCGATATGCCGATCAACGAACCAGCTGGCTGCATTGCCGTTCATAGATTCTCCTTCCTGCGTTTTTACCTCACGCCATTGATTGATTACCGGGGCGGAAGGCGGACCGAACCATCTAGTCGGATCACGGTGCCATTGAGATAACTGTTGCGTACGATATCAGCAGCGAGTTGCGCAAATTCGACAGGCTTGCCCAATCTTTTCGGGAACGGAATATTGCGGGTGATCTCTGCCACGGTGTCGTCCGGCAGACTTTCCATCATGGGTGTTTCAAACAAGCCCGGCGCAATGCTCATGACCCGGATACCGTGCTGTGAAAATTCGCGAGCTGCTGGCAGGCTCATCGACGCAATGGCGCCCTTGGAAGCTGCGTAAGCCGCCTGGCCCACCTGCCCATCTTCATGAGCCGCTGAGGCGGTGTTGATGATAACGCCACGTTCTCCAGTATCCAGAGCCGGCAAATCGGTCATGGCTTGCGCTGCATAGCTCATCACGTTGTAGGTACCAAACAGGTTGACCTCGATAACTTTGCGAAACAGCACGATGGACACCTTGCCTTCTCGACCGACTATTCTGGCAGCCAGCGCAATGCCTGCACAGTTAACAACAATACGCGGTGCCTGACCAAAACGTGCCATCGCTGCTGTGACACCGCAAGCCACACTTTCAGCATCCGCTACATCACATTGCTGCGCATAACCACCGATGTCGGCTGCCACGCTGGCAGCCCGTTCACCATCGATGTCGAGGATGGCCACATCGGCACCCAACTCGGCAAGGTGGCGCGCCGTTGCTTCTCCCAGGCCACTTCCACCGCCGGTGACCAGTGCAATCTGTCCATCGATGTTCATGAGCTTTGTTCTTCCTGTAGGTTGTTGCCTGCATACGTTGCAGTGCGTGCCAGACCAGACATCGGAATGAATGAAAAACAGGCTTGTATTACATCAGCCACTACCACGGTAGTAGAACCAGTGTGATGACAGGAAACGCTACCAGCAATGCAACCCGGAGTAGATCGGTTACCACAAAATAAATAACCGCCTTGTAGGTTTCTACCATCGGTGTGGATTTGTCCATGGCATTGATGACAAACAGGTTCATACCCACAGGCGGCGTTATGAGCCCA
>CALLPU010000506.1 GCA_938016235.1 uncultured Granulosicoccus sp.
ATGCACGCCAGCCAGGGGACTCCGCATTCCAGTGTGGCATGTGCTAGGACGGACGCCATGCATGTGCCATAATCAGCAGCGTCAGACGCGGCGCCAGAGGTCCTCTACATCTGCAGCAGCCCTAGAATGGGAAAGTTTTCAGTTCAGATTCAAGGGTTGCGATCTGTGCCTGCATGGCATCTTTTTCCTGCAGTAACCCATCGCGCTCAGCAGCCAGCTCGTCTGATGTGGCCTGTAATGACTCAACCTGAGACTCCAGCGTTTCAGATTGTTCCGAGAATTGCGCCTGCAGACTCTGGATCTGAGTGGATGAGCTCGCCACGGTTTCCAGAGCACTGGCTCGCACATCGTCGAAACGGTTCTGCAACCCGCCCAACGCCAATTGGAGTTGGCCTTTTTGAGCTTGTAACGTAACCGTCTGGTCAGTCAGATCATCGACTTCCATCAGTAACGCCTGTTTCTGCGCTTCCAGATCCCCTATTTCGGCATTGAGCGCTACCACTTCTCCATCAAACTCACCTTGCAAGGCGGCATAACTTTGCTGAGATAACTCAAGTTCGCTGTCGAGCTCGGTTGAGGATGACATCAGCGACTGGACCTGGGCATTCATTTCGCCAAGGCTCGAGTCACGTTGTTCGATTTCCAGCAGAGCGAGGTCGTACTGGCCCTGCACGTCATCAAACCGGGCTTGCAGCGCATCAAGTTCAGCAGTTTTTGCTGCTATCTGTGCTTCCAGATCTGCTTGCGTGCTGGACAGATCGCTTTGTACACCGGCAAGCGCCAGATTCTGGCTATCAAGTTCTGCCTGCGATGCACTCAGCGTGTCTCGCGTGGTGGCCAGTTGAGCTTCTGTGTCCTCAAGAGCCGTTTGCGTATCAACCAGCGCGGTTTCGGTCTTGGCCAGATTAGCCCGGGTGAAGGCAAGATCACCTTCCAGACTGGTAACGCGACCGTTGAGTCCTTCAAGATCGGCTTCCAAAGCGGCCTTACGGGCTTCCAGTTCGCCGATATCAGCGTTCAGAAGCGCCACATCGCTATCGTAGAGTCCCAGCAGTGTGTTGTAACTGGTTTCTGCGTTAGCCAGTTCCGATGAGGCACTGCTGCTAGACGCCATCAGCGACTGAATGCGTCCGGTTGTCTCTGTCAGCTTGTTTTCGCGCTCTTCGAGTGCAGCCGTCTGTGCCTTGATTACCTGATTAAGACTGTCGACCTCTGCGCGCATGGATGTCACGCGCTGATCGGTGAGCAAGTCAAAACTTGCAACCTGTGTTTCCAGCGAAGCAACCCGCTCGTTGGTTTGTACATCAAAGCTGGCCACAGCATTTTCGAGCTCTTGCTCTGCCGCCTGGCGCAGCGCATCAAGTTCACTAATCTCTGCCTGAGCTGCAGCGACCTGATCCTGCAGGTCGGCAACCTGACCTTCCAGGCCCGACTTGGTCTCATTGACGGATGCCAACAGGCTTTGTGTATCAGCGCGCGCTATGCCGAGTTCGGAAACCTGATCGCGAAGACCGGCCAGCTGTGTTTCCCGCTCGGCAATGGCGTCTTCCAGCGCAGCCTGCTCGCTACGCAGATTCAGAATGTTGCGTTCGGCGGATTCCAGTTCCGCAGTTCTGTCCTCGAGTAAGGCAGTAACTTTCTCACGCTCCAGCTGCGTGCTTTTCAGGTCATGCCCTGTGTTGGATCGGGCAATCCAGGCGGCCATCAAGGCCACGACGGCCAATGCGGCCAATATGAATTTCAATTGATACGAAGACCGGCTGGGGGCCTTCTCAAAATCTCTGAACATGAAGTCTATTCCGGTGACAGGAGTCTTGCAGCGATATGGGTCGCGCGAGCGTCCATCGTAGCGAAAACAGGTACACGCCACAATCTCGCCGCACACGAAAACCGGTAAATGGGCAATCCTTACAGTACGGTTCGCCGTCCATTGCGTACACTAGCCAGTATCCCATTCTATCCATGTCAGGATTGTAAAAGAGTGCGTATTCATTTAAGTGCGTTAGGTTGCAGGCTCAATGAAGCAGAACTTGAGCAGTGGGCCAGCTCGTTTACCCGGGCTGGCGATCAAATAGCGACCGACCCGGACGAAGCCGATGTTCTGGTCATGAACACGTGCGCAGTCACTCGCGAGGCAGTGCGGAAATCACGCCAGAAATTACAGAGCCTGCAGCGCGCAAACCCGCTGGCAAAGCTGGTAGTTAGCGGCTGCTACAGCGAATTGACAACATCTTCCGAGCTGGCAGAACTGGGCGTGGATCTGGTCGTACCGAATACCGAAAAAGACAATCTTGTGCCGCTGACGCGTCTCGCTTTTCACCAACCTGACATGCCGCAGGCCGCGACGCAACCTAATGCAACGGCGCTGTTTACCCGAAATCGGCACCGGGCCTTCATCAAGATCCAGGATGGCTGCCGTTACCGATGTACCTTTTGTATCGTAACGGTCGCGCGGGGTGCCGAGCGCAGCCGCGCCGTGCACGACATCGTTGAAGAGGTAAGGCAGCTGTCGTCCAACGATGTGAAAGAGATCGTGCTCACTGGTGTCCATGTGGGTGGCTATGGTTCTGATCTGGATACTGATCTGGAGTCACTGGTGCGGGCACTGCTGGATGACACGGACATTCCCCGTATCCGGTTCGCCTCCGTTGAGCCCTGGGACTTGTCGGATGAATTCATGCGGCTATTTGAAAACGAGCGCGTGCAACCGCACATGCACCTGCCTTTGCAAAGTGGAAGCGACACGGTGTTACGGCGCATGGCGCGGCGTTGCAAGACGGATGACTTCAACCGTTTGACCACAACCCTTCGAGAAGCCGTTCCCGGCTTCAATATCACAACCGACATCATTGCCGGATTCCCGGGCGAGACCGATCAGGAGTGGCAGGATTCGCTAACCTTCATACAGACTCAGGCTTTTGGTCATATTCACGCCTTCACCTATTCTGAACGTGAGGGAACCAAAGCCGCCAGCCTGCCAGATCCGGTTCCAACGGCAGTCCGGCAACAGCGCAGCAAGCAATTGCATCAGCTGGGCGAACAATTGAAACAGCAACAACTGGCTCAGTCGCTGGGCACACAGGCAGCGGTACTGTGGGAGCGAGGCAAACAGGTGGAAAGCCCTGTGGGTGAGCCACTCTGGCGACATCAGGGCTACACACCCAATTATCAGCGCGTCGTGACGCACAGCTCCACGAACCTTGCCAACCGGATAACACACACCCGACTTGAACGCGTCGACAACGGCAAGCTGCAGGGTGTAGTGCTTTAAACGTCAGGCGTTGACGGCTTG
>CALLPU010000507.1 GCA_938016235.1 uncultured Granulosicoccus sp.
GTATCTGATGATTCATTGACAGGCTTGACAAACCAGCGTGGTTGACTGAGATCAATGCCCAGAGAAATGGATTGTTCGGGTTCCAGCGTTAGTGGGGCAACCTGCGTGATGGTTTCGCAGGAAGTGTCGGCTGCGGTGTAAAGCGCCTGAAACCTTAATGCCGGTTCAATGGTAAATCCACAATTATTACCCGGATTATTCAGGGTTACCGGAGCATCAGATACGTTCTTGATGCGCAGCCACAGAGACGCTGCATCGGTTGCGGTTGTCTGACTGATTGCAGTGGATGCCGGCGAAGTTCTCTGCGCAAATGTCTCGCTGGTCGTAAGCTCAGTGGCCAGTGCACTCCAAGAGTAGCCTGTTACTACTGCCTTGCCTTTATCGCTTACCGCCACAGTGACGTGCATGGCGTTCTGCATGCCTCCGCGTACACCTTGCCGCTTCTCAATGTCGAGCCCCGTGCCTTGCTCAACGAATAGTTGCTCGATGCCAAATTTAACCTGTTGTTGCCGTACTGACCGGTGATCGTTAACCGTGACTCTACCTCGCAGCATGATGGTTTGCGCTGTGTGGGCAGTTTTTATCAGCGTGTTAGTGAAGTGCGACAGTTCGTGCACGCCGCTGGGGTGCTCAGAGAGCACGGCATAAACGATGTCGCCCTTGCGCGGCTGATAGCTTGCCGGTTGCCACCGGGTCGGTGCGTTGTTCAGGTTGTTGATGGCGAAACGCAACCTGACATAATCTCCCCTGAAAGGATCTCTGGGGTCTATGGGAGCTGTTTTGAGCGTAACAGAAGTGCCCTGCTTGATAATGCTCTCATGGCTATAAACCATAAAGCCGAGTACGCCGGCCTGCATCAGCAGACAAACCATTAGCAGCCATTTACGCATGATCAACGACCGGCGGTTGTTGAAGGCGAGTGCGCTTTCGGGCATACCAGTGACCAACAACAAACAACATCGCCCCTAGAAACAGAAATACCGCAGAGCGTGCAAGCAGGCTTTGAAACAAGTCGTGAAACCGTGCGAACAACAAACCGGACAAGCCGATGCAACCCACTGCCACCGGTTTCCAGTGAAGATCGTCGGTGCCACGGATAATCAGCAGTACACAGTGCGTTACCAGAATGGCGTTGTAGAGCAAAACGGCAACGCGCCATGCGCTAGTGTCCTCGCTGGATGGGTTCAAGTAGCCTGCAGCTTGTAACAGGAGCAGGCTGATTGACAGCATCATGAGTGCATGATGAACCCGTGTGGTGGTGTGAGTAGGCCTGGTTTTTCTTTTCATCAGACCTACAAGGACAATGCTGGCCCATAACAGGCTGACCAACAACATCAACACCCAGGTTAGCTGCACGGTGATGGCAGGCAAGTCGTCCAGCAATCCAAGATTTGTATGCATGACTCGACTGACTTCAATGAAGGTTGCCAGAAACAGACAAATTGCATAAACCGGGGCGCCCAACAGTCTCAGGACATCGCCGCTCCCCGGAAAATCGGTGTTGTCGGCCATATAACTAAAAGCGATTAACAGCAAGGCCAGAGACACAACCCCGTAGAAAACCACGGTTGCGTTGAGTTGACTGTTGATGTTCAACAGCAGCAAGCCGAACGTCGACAACAGGCCAAGAAATAACAAGACCGCTGATCGTTGCATCCAGGCGAGCGGCAGAATGCCCAGCGCGACCAGCACGATGCTGTAAACGTGCAAGCGATGAAAGTCTGCAACCTCACTCACGCCCCACACGCTCAACAGCAAACAAGCCAGCAATGCCTGATAGATCGATGGCACCGCCCAGGCAAACGCCAGTGCACCCACGCCCCACAATAAAAAAGCGGTGGGGTAGTGCTCATCCATGTGATACAGCTGCGCGATGAGCCAGATACCGGCGCCAAACGTCATGGTTCCCATGAGGTACAGGCCTTCTACCAGAGCGCTTGGTGCCTGACGCAACGTGTTCATCAATAATGCTGCACCGTGAAACAGCAGCAATGCGCCGAATATAACCGCCAGCTTAAGTGCCTTGGACAGTTCAGCCCAGTTGAATGCAAAGAACAGGATAATGCCGAGACCAAAAATTATTGCGCCGATCACTGTCAACAACGACAGAGCGCGGTTGCTGGCGTGTGACGCCGGGTAACGCTCGACAAGCAGGCTCCCCGTTTCCTGCGTTATCAATCCTTCCCGGACCCAGTGTGTTATCTGTGAGTGCAGCCAACGCGCATGATCACTCATGCCATTCGCCCGTGAATGAAGTTCCAGACTTCCGACATCACTACCGAACCGTCCCCTACAGCGGCTGCTACCCGTTTAACCGACGATGAACGAACATCGCCAACGGCGAAAATGCCTTGATGAGATGTCTGGAAAGCCGTGGGTTGATCAACTTCAGCTCCGGTCAGTACAAACCCCTTGCTATCCAGTTTGACGTGCCCAGCCAGCCACTGCGTGTGGGGTGCAGCACCTACCATGATGAACAGGGCTTTGGCCGGTAGCGTTGATGTTTCCCCGGTCTGGGTATTTCTGATATCAATCGCTGCGAGTGAGCTGGTGGACAGCGCAGGTGGGGGAACAACCGAACGGTTAGCGTGTTGCAAAACGTCGTCGGGTTCAGTTACCGCTGCTTGCAGCGCGTCGATCTCGGTTTCGTAGTGAATGGTGATAGCGGGGTCGGCTATCAAGCGGTTTGACAAATAATCAGACATGGAATCAGACAACGAACTGCCACGAACCAGCAGGTGTACATGATTAGCAGTACGGCACAGAAACATGGCCGCCTGCCCCGCGGAATTGCCACCTCCCACGATTACTACATCCGAATCATGGCAGTAGCGAGTCTCTACCTCCGTTGCCGCGTAGTAAACACCGAGCCCCTCAAAAAGACTGAGGTTCTCCAGAGCCAGCTTGCGGTACTGAACACCGGTTGCCACTATGATTGCTCGTGCGCAGACCTCGTCGCCGTCATCCAGATCCACGCAGAAGATGCCGTCGGTACGTTGGCGCAGCGACGTGGCTCGCCTCGGTACGGCGAAACGCGTGCCGAATTTCAGGGCCTGCACTTCACCGCGCCAGCACAGATCCGCGCCGGAAATACCAGTAGGGAACCCCATGTAGTTTTCGATCCGGCTGGATGTTCCTGCTTGCCCGCCGATGGTTGAGTCTTCAACGACCAATGCGGACAAACCCTCGGCACCGGCATAGACCGCTGCTGCCACACCAGCTGGCCCACCACCGACAATCAAGACATCAAACACCCGGTGTTCACCGATAGCGATATCAAGGCCCAGTAATTTGGCAACGGTACGCGGTGTGGGGTTTTCAACAACGGTGGACTGTCCGAACATGACCGCGGGTCTTGAGGTGTTGATGACGCCTTGACTGGCATCTGCATCGGCATGCTGCTCGCCGATGCTCAAGGATCGGAACGGTAAACGGTTACGGCTGGCGAATTGTTCAATGGCACGGATATGTCGATCAGATTCAGCACCGACCAGTGTCAGCGTCGATTCACCACTTTCCAGAAGTCGACGCCTGCGAGCGGCGAATACAGTGACGACGATATCGCTCAGTTCCGGTTGTTTCTGCATGAGCAACAGCATGGCTTTTCGCTCAACACACAACACATCACTGGGCACAACCGCGCGTGCACTGATCAGACTGTTACCACCGGTGAGAAAACTGATCTCACCAAAGAACTGTGTGGATCCCAAGGTGGCATTGCCATAGCGCATGCCGGTTTTGGGATCCAGTGCTTCAACTTCGCCACTGACGACGTAGTGAAACGTATCAATCGGATCGCCGAGTTGAGTCAAGAACTCACCAGCGGCAAATTGCCGGTGATAGCCGATCTGCTCCATCAGTTTTACGTGATGAGCGTACAGCGGTGTTCTGACCATCGTGGCCAGATCGTCTGCCAGGCTTTCCATAAGCGATTGGTGCTATTCGTCAAACACCACAATGATACGCCGGTTCTGTTTTCCTTTCTTTTCAATTTTCTGGATGCGCACGGCCCCAATCTCAGCCGTGGAGGCAACATGAGTGCCGCCGCACGGTTGTAAGTCCACACCCTCGAACTCTACAAGGCGAATGGTTCCCTGTGCATTGCGGGGCGGTTGCACCGACATGGTACGCACCAGCTCCGGCTGCGCATCCAGCTCGGCGTCGGTTATCCAGCGTGTGGTCATGGATACGTTACGCGTTACCAGTTCATTCAATGCAGTGGTCAAGGGTTCTTTATCGATGGGGTCCTTCAGATCAAAGTCCAGGCGGGCACGATCAACCTGAATGGAACCACTGGTTACCGGTGCATCGATGAGTGAGCACAGCATGTGCAAGCAGCTGTGAAAGCGCATGAGTCGATAGCGGCGCGGCCAGTCAAGCTCCAGTGTGACGTTATCTCCTTGAGAAAGGGCGTTGGTGCTGTCCAAAACGTGATATTGCTGACCCGTGTCTCTGTCTTTGCGGGTATCGCTGATACTCAAACGATCTCCGGCTGCAGTTATCAGCGTGCCCATATCACCCAGCTGCCCACCGCCGTGTGGGTAGAACACACTCTGGTCGGTTTCGATACCTGCCTCGGTCACTGCTGTGATAGTGGCTTCGCAAGACTTCAGGTAGCTGTCTTCTCTGAATAGTTCGCGTGTCATCGATTTCCCCGAGTTCGCTGTGTTGTTCTGTGTGTTGATAGTGTAGCCAGAGTTGATGCCCTGTTTGGTGTAGCGACGTTGTCTGACTGCTGAATAACAGAAATTTCCCGGTGATCGCCGGGTTGACTCTCAACTGTTGTGGTGATGTGGCGCGCTAACTGTGCCGGCATGGAGCCTGCGGGGTAGAATTTCCCGACGGCGAGCGGCATCACTCCGGTCCGAATCACCGGTCATCTTCGTTGTTCTGACCCACTAGTGAAAATTTCGCGATTGCGTGTTCAGCTCACCCAGCATCCATGTCAGGTCGACTATCTTTCTGGCGACCAGGTGAACCACGCCTTGCTCACGTTGAGTGACACCATAGACCGAGACCATCTTTGCGCCGAGCACCTCTTTTCTGAACTGCTCGACAACCTGGCTCCAGACGATTATGTTCATCGGTCCACCTTCGTCTTCGATGGTCAGAAACACTACGCCGTTGGCACTGCCCGGGCGCTGACGCACCTTGATGATGCCGGCAAGCCTTGCCATACGGCCATGCGGTATGGCCGTCCAGCTGAGTGAATCAAGGATGCGCTGTTGCCTGAGCCGGTCACGCAATAGCGAGAGCGGGTGGCGATTAAGCGTTAGTCCCACGCTCATGTAGTCGGCAACGGTGTTCTCTCCTTCGGTTGGCGCCGGTAACGAGAGCTCGGGTTCATTGGCTGATGCATTGGATAGCAGTTCGGGTAATGCTTCAACGCCCAGCAAATCCCACTGTGCCTGATGACGATTACCACTGATGGTTTCCAGTGCACCGGCGATAGCCAGGGCCTGCTGATCGGTCTGATTGATACCTGTGCGCCGAACCAGATCGGCCGCACTGATGAATGGGCCGTGACTGCGCGCGCTGAGAATACGATTGGCACCGGAAACCGACAGTTTGTTCACGAGTCTCAAGCCAAGCCTGACTGCCCCCTGGGGCATGGGGGAGGGGGTGTTGTGAATCAGTGCGCCTTGTGGTGGCGGGATGCTGCTTTGTTGCTTTGGGTTCTCATGCCTGATCAATGAGTGATCCCATTCGCTTTCATTCACGTCAACAGGCAGCACCTGTACGCCGTGTCGCCTGGCATCCTGAGTCAAATCAGAGGGGTCGTAGAAACCCAGTGGCTGGCTATTGAGCATGGCACACAGAAAAGCGGCAGGCTCATGGCACTTCAGCCAGCATGAGACGTAAACCAGCAGTGCAAAACTGGCTGCGTGGGATTCCGGGAAACCGTATTCTCCAAAACCTTCTATCTGCCGGAAGATGGCTTCGGCAAACTCCTTGTCGTAACCTTTCTTCAACATGCCTCCCACCACACGATCATGAAACAGCGCTACCTGCCCCCCGCGACGCCATGCCGCCATGGAGCGCCTTAACTCATCTGCCTGACCCGCAGAGAAGCCTGCGGCTACCATGGCTATTTCCATGACTTGTTCCTGAAATACCGGTACCCCGAGCGTTCGCTTCAGTACTTTTTCCAGATCCTCGTTTGGATACGTGACAGGTTCAATACCCTGACGCCTCTTCAGATAAGGATTGACCATGCCGCCTTGTATGGGGCCTGGCCGGACAATGGATACTTCGATCACCAGATCGTAGTAGTTACGTGGCCGCAGCCTGGGTAGCATGGACATTTGCGCACGTGATTCAATCTGGAAAACACCGATGGTATCGGCGCGGCAGATCATGTCGTAGGTTGCCTTGTCGTCTCCGGGAATGCCTGCCATGGTGTGATAAACCCCACGATACTCCCTGATCAATTCAAAACATTTGGCTATGGCTGTGAGCATGCCCAGTGCCAGCACATCCACCTTCAGCAAGCCAAGCTCTTCCAGATCGTCCTTGTCCCATTGAATGATGGTTCTGTCTGCCATGGCAGCATTTTCAACAGGGACCAATGTTGAAAGATCTCTGTCGGAAATGACAAAACCACCGACGTGTTGAGACAGATGGCGGGGAAACCCGAGTAATTGCAGCAACAACCAGGTGAAGCGTTTGATCAGAGGGCTTTCAGGATCGAACCCCATGTTCTCCAGGTGTTGATCGACAACCTGGGCGCCATCCCACCATGCCATGGATTTGGACAGGGCTTCTACCTGGTCTTCGGTGAAACCGATGGCTTTTCCCAGATCACGTATGGCACTGCGCTTACGGTATGTGATGACCGTTGCTGCCAGAGCTGCACGATGACGACCGTATTTTGCATAAATGTACTGAATGACTTCTTCGCGCCGTTCATGTTCGAAATCAACATCGATATCGGGTGGCTCGTTGCGCTCTTTGGAAATGAAGCGTTCAAACAACATACGAGTACGTGAGGGATCAACCTCTGTAATTCCCAGGCAATAGCACACGGCTGAGTTGGCTGCCGAACCTCGCCCCTGACACAGAATTCCTTCGCCTCGTGCAAAGCTTACGATGTCATGTACTGTGAGGAAGTAGGACTCGTACTGCATATCGCTGATGAGCATCAGCTCATGCTCCAGCTGCTGTTGAACATCATCATCGTGGCCTTCCGGCCAACGCCAGCGGGCTCCATCCATTGTTAATTGCCGGAGATACTGAGATGAACTCAAGTCGGCTGGTACAACTTCACGGGGGTATTGGTAGTCCAGCTCACCCAGATCAAACGTGCATAGCGCAGCCACTTCACAGGCATTCAGTAATGTCTGTGGTGGATAGATTGAATGGAGTGCACGTCGGTCTCGCAGGTAGCGCTCCCCATTCTGAAACAGCAAGCGCCCTGCGTTTTCCAGTGTGCAGTTATGCCGAATGCACGTAACGATATCCTGCAAGGCACGTCGTTTACGTTCATGCATGTGCACATCGCCAGCCGCTACTATGGCCATTTGATAACGAGCGGCCATGTCAACCAGCCACTGGGTATGCTTTTGATCATAGCTGCCGTAATGCAGCTCAAGCGCCAGAAACGTATAAGGGCCGAGAGTCTCGAACCAGGTGAACCAATGGTTCAGTGCTTCACGTTCCCCTGGCAGGTAAGGTGGTATCAGGAGCAAGCAACATTCTTCCAGCCCAGCGTTCTCCAGCATGTGACGATCAATGTGGTAGCTGCCTTTCTCAGCACCACGCCTGGCAGTGGTGATGAGCTGACAGAGCCGTGAATACGCTGCCATGTTGCGGACCAGAGCCACCACCCTGAAGCCATCGTTCAGCGCAAATTCGCTCCCGATGATTAGCTTGAAATCAGCTTGCGTCATCACATTGGCGTCGATTTTTCCGGGGGCTACCGGATCATCGCTAGCCAGTTCTTTCATGCGACCATAGGCCCGCACCACCCCTGCCATGGAGCATTCATCCGTAATGGCAAGAGCGGAGTAGCCAAGCTTGACTGCCGTGTCTATCAGCTCTTCCGGGCGAGAGGCCCCCCTCAAAAAGCTGAAATTGGAGACACAGTGCAGCTCTGCGTAGTGACCTGCTGGCGCTGATTTTAACTGTATACTCATACACTGGTATTAAATACAGTTATTAACCGGTACGTCAACCGGAACAGGGTAAATCTGTGTTTCGTGTCACCTGCACGGCGGCGAAGCACGGGAAACGGGCGCTTCAATGCTCAGGATTGTGGAATCAGTGAGCTCATCATGAGCAGATGTAACCGGCCCGATCCATGATCTTTCCCCCATGCGTGCCGCGATCACACAGTCGCCAGATATCGGGGTATGCTTTGGCCCTCTCTAATTCCCTGCGAGCCAGTATGCTTACCCACCTGATTCTGGATATCGGCAATGTTATTTGCGACTGGAACCCTGACGGGCTTGTATCCACCGCATTTGATCGTGAAGAAGATCAGCGAGAAGCCTTGCGCGTTACGGTAGAGAACCCGGATTGGCTGGCTCTGGACAAGGGAGAGATCAGTGTCGAGCAGGCAATCACGAACGCCTGTGCACGAACATCGCTGGATCCTCAGGGCATAGCGCAGGTATATGCAAACCTTTGCCAGTCTCTCGTGGCACTGCCTGCCACCATGGATGCCATGCACAGAGCCAAGGCAGCGAATATTCCTGTGCTCATTCTATCCAACATGCAGGCACACGCCTGGGCGTATCTGGCCGAGACCTATGATTGCTGGGATGCCTGTGAAGGTGTGGTTGTGTCGTGCGATGTAGGACTTATTAAGCCTGACCCCGCCATTTACCAACATTTATGCGACCGGTTTTCGGTAACGGCTGACAGCTGTGTGTTCGTTGATGATATGGCAGAGAATATTGAAGCAGCCAGAGCTTTCGGCATGCAAGGTGTGCAGTTGACCAACAAACACGATGGTGGCCGGGTTGTGGACGAGCTGATAACACGAATTGTGAGTGAACGCGGGGACGGGTGAGGTTAGTGGGTCAGCTTTTCAGCCCCAGAATTTGTGATAGAGGGCTGAGCACGGCGTTTCCACCGCGTTGCAGAACGTGAGTATAGATCTGTGTGGTGCGAATATCCGAGTGGCCCAATTGCTCCTGTACGGTACGTATATCTGCACCGCGCTCCAGGAGGTGAGTAGCA
>CALLPU010000508.1 GCA_938016235.1 uncultured Granulosicoccus sp.
CAGACCTGCCTCACGCGCTGTCTCAAGCGCCCTTTCCAACGGTACGACGCCAATCTGTTCCCCTTCAGCCGATATCAGCCGAACGTCAGGAACGTCTATTTCGTCGTTTTTCCGATTTACCTTTTTAGCAGAAATACTTCAGCCCTCCTGGATTGCTGTATTCACAGCATGGCCGCGAGTGGCGACCTCTCTATTAAGCATCAAATTCAGTTCTTCCAATGTTAAAACACCAAGGTCCTTGCCATCACGTGTTCGCACGGCAACAGACCGACTCTCCACTTCCCTGTCCCCAGCGACGAGGAGATAAGGAACTCGCTGCAAGGTCCATTCACGGATCTTGAAGCCGATTTTCTCGTTACGCACGTCAGTTTGCACGCGTAACCCACTATTTTGCAACACTTCTGCCACTTCTTCAACGAATGGAGACTGCTTGTCGGTGATATTCATGACAACAGCTTGCACAGGAGCCAGCCACAACGGCAGCTTGCCAGCCGAGTTTTCAATCAGAATTCCGATGAATCGTTCAAAGGAACCCAGTATCGCCCGGTGCAGCATGACAGGTATCTGCCGGTCACCGTGCTCGTCGATGTAACTCGCATCCAGCCGCCCGGGCATGGAAAAGTCTACCTGCATGGTTCCGCACTGCCAGACACGACCGATACAGTCTTTTAACGAGAATTCAATCTTGGGTCCGTAAAAAGCCCCCTCGCCCGGCAGCTCCTGCCAGTCCAGCCCCTTTGCGTCCAGCGCATCCGCGAGCGCTTTCTCCGCTTTGTCCCACGCCTCATCACTACCCACTCTGGCTGGCGGACGCGTGGACAACCGGTAAATCACTTCATCGAATCCGAAGTCCTTGTAAATGGCATGCAGAAAATCGATGAAGATGCCAACTTCGGATTGAACCTGGGATTCTGTACAAAAGATATGCCCGTCATCCTGAGTGAATCCTCTGACTCGCATGATCCCGTGTAACGCGCCCGACATTTCATTGCGGTGGCAGGATCCGAATTCAGCGAGCCGCATGGGCAGATCCCGATAACTTTTCAGCCCCTGATTGAACACCTGGACGTGGCAGGGACAATTCATCGGCTTGATGGCGTATTGCCGATCATCGGTTTGTACGGTGAACATGTTCTCGCCGAACTTGTCGGCGTGGCCGCTGCGTTCCCACAAGGACAGATCCACGATTTGCGGTGTGCGAATTTCTTCGTAGCCGTGTAAACCCTGCTGCTCGCGCATGTAGCCCTCTACCGCGCGGTAAATTGCCCAGCCTTTGGGATGCCAGAACACCATGCCGGGTGCCTCGTCCTGCAGATGGAAAAGATCCTGTTGTTTCCCGATACGGCGATGATCCCGCTTTTCAGCTTCTGCCAGGTTATGCAGGTAGGTTTTCAGCTCCTTCGGATTGGCAAACGCGGTTCCGTAAATGCGTTGCAACATCGCGTTATTAGAGTCGCCACGCCAGTAAGCTCCGGCCAGCTTGGTCAGCTTGAACGCCTTCAGGTGAGAGGTATCCGGCACGTGAGGGCCACGACACAGGTCTGTAAAGTCACCCTGCCGATATAACGACAATATTTCTCCCGACGGGATACTGTCGACGATCTCAGCCTTGTACTTTTCGCCCAATCCCGAGAAGTACTCAACAGCCTCGTCCCGGCCAATCGTTGATCGCTCGATCTTGATGCCCTGCGCAGCGAGCTCTTTCATGCGCGCCTCAATGGTCTGGAGGTCTTCGGGCGTGAAAGAACGTTCATAGTCGAAATCGTAATAAAACCCATCCTCTATGACGGGCCCAATGGAGACCTGAGCGGTGGGAAATAACTGTTTGACGGCCTGCGCAAGAAGATGGGCGGTGCTGTGTCGGAGCAGCGGCAGAGCTTCATCGCTCTTGGCGGTCACAACCGCCAGCGTGGCGTCTGCCTCCATGGCATGGCTGGCGTCCACCAGTTGCCCGTCTACCACTCCAGCGAGCGTGGCTTTGGCAAGCCCGGGGCCGATATCAGCAGCGACGTCCATGACGGACACAGCAGAGGGGTATTGACGGGATGATCCGTCAGGCAAAGTAATGACAGGCATATCAGTTAACTCTTGATCGTCAGTGGTGACCCTTACGCCAGGCCACATATGGGGTTTCAGTGGTGACCCCTACGCAAGGCCACATGGATCGTTGGGGTGTAACGTTGCAAACCAGAGCGATTCAGCCGGTTATCGTCTGAGCACTCATGCAAGCAAGTATTACCCCAGATTCAATTGTAGATCATTGTTGACCCCAGCCGGTCACTTCCTTACACTTGCGCCAACGGCAGGCGCGTAGCTCAGTTGGTTAGAGCATCACCTTGACATGGTGGGGGTCGTTGGTTCGAATCCAATCGCGCCTACCATTTTCCAAGGCCAAGGCTAATGTACCGGCCTAGCGGCTACGGAAGCATCCCCGAACCCTCTTTTTCGTCGCTGGCTGCCATCGCCTTGTCTACTAACGCCCCCCTCTCGCTAAGCCCGCTTACGGCGGTCTCCCCCATTGACGGCCGATACGCAGCCCGCACCGCAGCCTTGCGCGATTGCTTCAGCGAATTTGCCCTGATTCGCGAACGCGTGCGTGTCGAGATCAGATGGTTCCTGGCCCTGGCCGACCATCCTGACGTCAAGGAGCTACCAGAACTCACCAGCGCGCATCGCCAGTACCTGCTGGAAGTCGGTGAAATCAGCGTAACGGATGGCGAGGCGATCAAGCTGATTGAAAGAACCACCAACCACGACGTGAAAGCAGTTGAGTACTTCATCAAGCAGCAGCTGGAAACCATTCCAGAGCTCCACAGCAAGCGCGAGTTTGTGCATTTCGCCTGCACCTCTGAAGATATCAATAATCTGGCCTATGGCCGCATGCTGGCTCACTACCGCCAGTCACTTCTGCTGCCTCGCTGCGACACCATCATCGAAGCGCTGACTCAGTTCGCGCATACCAACGCCGATGTCCCACTGCTCAGTCGCACGCACGGCCAGACTGCCAGCCCGACCACCCTCGGCAAAGAGTTTGCAAACGTTGTTGCCAGGCTCAAGCATCAGCGCGAGACCATTTCACGCGTATCGCTGATGGGCAAAATCAACGGTGCTGTCGGCAACTACAACGCTCACGTGGCTGCATATCCAGAGATAGACTGGCCATCGTTCGCACACGCGTTTGTCACTGACATGGGTCTGGACTTTAATCCCTATACAACACAGATCGAACCACACGACTGCGTTGCCGAGCTGTTTGATGCCGTATCGCGATTCAACGTCACGTTGATCGATCTGTGCAGAGACATCTGGGGCTACATTTCACTGGGATATCTCAAACAGAAACCAGTGGATGGCGAAGTAGGATCTTCCACCATGCCGCATAAGGTGAATCCGATAGATTTCGAGAACGCCGAAGGTAATCTGGGCCTGGCTAATGCGCT
>CALLPU010000509.1 GCA_938016235.1 uncultured Granulosicoccus sp.
TGCCACCCGTGGACATACCGGTGCAATCGTCGCGCTTGATCCAGATTTCCGGGCCACCGAGTTCCTTGGTTAAACGATCAAGACGCTCCAGGGGCGTGGGCAAATGTGCGAGGAAACGACGGGGGTAGCGAGCTAGATGCATGGTTCTGTCTTCATAATGTTGATCTACGCATACTATGACAGTCGCTTTGCGCTTGCCAATGCAAAATGGCCCGCATAGTATGCAAGAAACGCATATTGACAGGTGAGTGCGATGCGGCTGGAATGGATTGAAGACATATTGTCGGTCATCGACACCGGCTCCTTTACCCTGGCCGCTCAGAAGCGCTTTCTGACGCAATCAGCATTTACCCGACGAATCCACACAATAGAACAGGCCATGGGTACTGCTCTGTTTGACCGCACATCGCGCCCGGTTCAGCCTCTGGCGCACGTTAAAGAGCAGGAGGGTGAAATGAGAAATGTCGCATTGCGCCTTCAGGTGTTGAAAAACACGCTGGCCGATCCCTACGAAGCACCGGCCAGCCGCGTCTCCTTTGCCTGCCAGCACACCATCGCCACCACCATCTCACCCAAACTCATACGGCAGCTGACACGCGAGGGCCATGTCAATGTCAGAGTGCGATCCAGCGATCGCGAAGCCTGCCTGATGATGCTGCTGACAGCCGAAGTGGATTTCGCACTCCTGTTCGAGGCATTGGAAAATACGCGAGAACACGAAAGCCAGGTGTTCCTCGAAGAACGGCTCGGATCTGACTGGATGATTCCCGTGATTGGCGCCAACTTCCAGGACGAATTTGCAGAGGCCATGCAGCGGCAGGTATTGCCCATCATCACCTACCCTCAGGATCTGTATCTGGGCCAGCTCTTCGACCTGGCCTTCATGAGCAACCTGACCGAACGTTATCAGTTAAAGCGAGTTGCTGAAACAGGGCTGGCCCTGGCGGCGTTGCACTACGTTCTTGAGGGCATCGGCATCGGCTGGGTGCCTCGCTCCATTGCGCTGCGCGATATCGAACAGGGAAACATACTGGATATCTCAGACACACTGCCCAGCAAAGAGGTGCACGTCAAGCTCGTTCGACGGCGAAACGACATGTCTGAGCTGGCAGAACAGGCATGGCAAAAACTGGCGGATGAATACCGCACAACCCACTAGCCCGGCCCCTGAACCAGAGATGAGCGTAGTGCGTCCGGCATGGCATAGTGTTGCGCCACACGTGGCAGTACACACAACATCTCGTACAGCAGATTGGCACCGATCAATGCCGTGTTACCCGTTGTGTCGTAGGGCGGTGAGACTTCAACCAGATCACACCCCACCAGATTAAGACCATGGCAACCACGAATAATCTCCAGCGCCTGCCATACCGTTAAACCACCCACTTCAACCGTGCCGGTACCCGGAGCGAAAGCAGGATCCAGACTGTCAATATCATAGGAAAGGTACACAGGCGCTGAGCCTATCCGTGCGCGAATACGTTCCATCATGCCCGTCAGTGATTGCCCCCAGCATTCTTCAGCCTGAACAACGGTCCACCCCTGCTTGCGTGACCAGTTGAAATCGTCCGGTGAATACCCGGTACCGCGTAATCCTATCTGATACACATTGTCAGACAACAACAGACCGTCATCGTGCGCGCGCCGAAACGGTGTACCGTGCGCAATCCTTTCTCCGAACATGTCATCGTTGATGTCGGCATGAGCATCAATATGAATCAACGCAACCGGGCCATGTTTTTTGGCGATTGATCGCAGCACAGGATACGTGAGCGTGTGATCGCCACCGAGTGTCAACGGTATGCAGTCGTGAACAAGCACGTCGTCATAGTGCGTAGTAATGATGTCTACCGTTTTCTTGAGATCAAACGTGTTGATGGCAACGTCCCCAAGATCAGCGACGTTGATGGCATCAAAAGGGGCGGCGCCGGTTGCCATGTTGTAGGGACGCAGCATGCACGATTCAGCACGAATCTGTCGCGGGCCATGACGGGTTCCTGAACGATTGGATGTACCAATATCCATTGGAATACCGATAAAACAGGCGCCAAGGTCATTTGCCGTTTCCTGAAAAGGCAATCGCATCATGGTCGCGGGGCCACCAAATCGGGGCATGTCATTGCCACCTAATGGCTGATTGAACGATGAACTCATGGCCAGCTCCCACTGAATAAACCTGTGACGCAACAGGTTATCAATGAATTCATGTTTCTGTTAGGGTTATAACGTTGAATCTGTTTTGGAGCCTTCATGAAATCACGACCGTTCAAGATCACTACACTCTGTGCCTTGCTGACTGTTGGTTTTGCCAACAGCACACCAGCACTCGCCGAAGAATCTATCAATGCCCTGGTATGGTGCGATCACACCGACCCCGAATTCATCAAGCCATTTGAAGAGGCCAATGATGTCAAGGTCAATCTCAAGGAGTTCGAAGGCACCGGTGCCGCGTTGTCCATCCTGGAACAGTCGCGCCCGGGCGATTGGGATGTCCTGATCATCGATGGTGTGGATGTACCCAACCTGGTTGACCAGGGGCTGCTCGCCAGCGTGCCCGAAGAAGCACTGCCTATTGCAGACATATGGCCGGAGGTGCTGCTCGAAGACAATCACAAGATTGATGGCAAGTGGTATGGCATGACAGAACTGTTCGGCTACAACACCATCGCCTACAACAAGAACAACGTGGATCCGGCAGACATGTTGGACATGACCACCCTCTGGAGTGGCAAATACAAAGACCGCATCGCTGTTTACGATTGGCACACTCCCATGATCGGACTCGTTGCCATGGGGCTGGGCAAGAAAACCTCGGAACTGTCTGAAGATGATCTGCCGGCTATCAAGGAAACACTGTTCAAACTGAAAGAGAATACGGCGCAATTCACCGATGTAGTTGCCAGTCAAACCGCACTGGCCACCGGTGAGGTCGATATTCTGTTTGGCGGCGGCGAATGGCTCACCGGCGTCCTGTCAGCGGAGATGCCGGAGCTGGATTGGGTATTGCCCAAACAGGGCGGACTGATGTGGTCTCAATCCGTCACGCTGCTGGCTGATGCCAGTAACCCGGATATGGGCTTGAAGTTCATGCAGTACATTCTGAGCCCTGAAGGTCAGGCAAAACTAGCCACATCTTCGTGCTATTGGGCCATGCCCGCTAACCGGGAGACCGGTAGCCAATTGA
>CALLPU010000510.1 GCA_938016235.1 uncultured Granulosicoccus sp.
CCTCTACAGTGGCAGCAGGCTCGCTGGTGCACTGAAGCAGCTATTGAAGACGCGCACCCGCAAGAGTGCGACGCTGAGTGAGTGGGCAACGCGATTCAGCCAATGGCTAAGCCTGTTCGGCTGGCCGGGCAAGGGCATGGAGAGTGAGGAGTATCAGGCCGTTACCGTGTGGATGGAATGTCTGGATAACCTGCAGTTACTGGACGATGGCAGCAACGTCAGTGCGAACGAGGCGCTGGGTGTGCTGCGGCGACTGGCACGCGATCAGGTGTTTCAAGTGGAGTCGCCTCGTACACCCATACAGATCATGGGCCGTCTGGAGAGCCATGCCATACCGTTCGACTGGCTTTGGCTGGCGGGGCTGGACTCCGAGCAATGGCCAGCTGCAGGTTCACCAACACCCTTTCTGCCGATGGCGCAGCAGAAGCTGGCTGGTGTACCGGATGCCTCAGCTGCTGCAAGGCTGGCTCTGGCAGAACTGGAATTCAGGCAATGGAGCTCACAGGCACCGCTACTGATAGTGAGTCATGCGTTGAATCGGGATGGCAAGGCGTTGGATGCTGCACGCTTGCCTGACATCACCGCCAGCTCACAGAACAGTACGCTGGCAGCCAACAGGCTCGATAGCCTGCAGTCGCTCAACCGTCATGAAAATCCTGCGGTTCAAATCTGTCACGGCATGCCATTGGAATCTGTGGCAGATACGCATGGTCCGGCCTTACCGGCGGGCAGTGATGTGCGGGGTGGGGCTCGCCTGTTTGAAAATCAGGCGCTGTGTCCGTTCCGTGCGTTCGCACTGCATCGATTGCTGATACGTCCACTGGAAGAGGCCGGGTTGGGTCTCGATCCACGTCAGCACGGTACGCTCCTGCACCATGTGCTGGAGCTGTTCTGGCGCAGTATCAAGACGCAAGATGCCATGCTTGCATTAACGCCAGAGGAGCTCGACAACACGGTATTGTCAGTGATTGATGAGGCGATCAGTGAGAACAAGGTACCCGATGCACTGGCGGATCTGGAGCGTACCAGGCTGGGTAATCTGATCCTGGAATGGCTGCAGCAGTGTGAAATGCGAAGGCCGCCCTTTGAAGTGGTCTCCCTGGAAGAGCGTCAGGAGCTTGAACACGGAGGCATCAACATGAACGTGATGCTCGATCGAATAGATCGCGTCGACGATAGGCTCGTGGTCATTGACTACAAGACAGGAACATCGAACAAGGTGAATACCTGGGCTGACACCCGTATTGTCAATCCCCAGCTGCCGCTGTATGTGCTGACAAACGACGAGATCAAAGGCGTCAGTTTTGCGCAAGTGGCGCGCAACCAGTGTGGTTTCAAAGGGGTGGCCAGCGATGATGCGTTGATTCCCAAAGTGAAAACAACCGTGCAGAAGTCTCGTTCGGGGCAGGCAACCGATGTGGAACTGGATAGCTGGGAGGCCTGGCGAACCCACTGGAAGAGCTCTCTAGACGCCGTAGCCAAAGAAGTGCGGGAGGGCCTGGCAAGCGTAACGCCCATGGACTCTGCGTGTACGTACTGTGAGTTAAAGCCGCTTTGTCGTGTTGATGAGAGTGCGGTAACGGATGCAGGAGAACCGGTGTGAGCGTGCCGGTTGATGCTGCGGTTCGGTTACAGGCTCTCAATCCGGTTGAATCGTTCATTGTTCAGGCGCCAGCCGGATCAGGCAAGACTGAGCTGCTAACCCGGCGCGTATTGACGTTGCTGGCAACCGTAGAGGAGCCCGAGGAAATACTGGCCATCACGTTCACGCGTAAGGCTGCCAGCGAGATGCGCCAACGCGTGGTGGAGACGCTGCAAAGAGCTGAGCAAGGCTATACGCCAGACAATGATTATGAATCGGAAGGCCTGCAACTGGCGCAGCGTGTTCTGGACAGAGATTCTTCGCGTGACTGGCAACTCATCCGCAATCCGCAGCGGCTGAACATGAGAACGATCGATGCGCTTGCCACGCAGCTGGCGCACCGATTGCCCGTGACATCGGCTTTGGGCGCGCCCACGGCCGTTATCGAAAACGCCGGTGCGCTGTATCGAGAGGTGGCGGCCAGTTTCATTGAATCGCACCTGCAGGACCTGCCAATGGTTCTGTTGCAGCTGGGCAATCGTCTGGAGCAGGCGCAGGGGTTGCTGGCCAACTTGCTGGCCAACCGTGATCAATGGAAGCGTCACGTATACGGTGCTGGTGACGATCATGATCAGCTGCGGCTGGTATTGGAGAGCATGCTTGCCGAGCTGGTTGAATCCCGGTTGGAAAACGTGTGTTTGTGTGTGCCGCCAGAACTGGAAAACACGTTGCCTGAGAGGTTGAACATGGCCTACGAGTTTTTGATTCAGGATTGTGAAGGCGATGCGGATGAGCTGGAACCCGAAATACAAGCCTGGCATGACATGAGCGATTTGCCAGGTGCCGAATTGAGTGATCTTGCGCGTTGGGACAGCATTGGCAAGGCACTGTTGACAACAAAACCTGAAGTTCGAAAAAGCGTCACCAAGGCCATCGGCTTTCCGGCCAAATCCGATGCGCGAAAACGTGGCGTTGACGCAGCGCTTCTGGAATCCCACAAGCAGGGCATGCTGGAAGTTCTGGATACCGTGCGCGAATCGCCCGAATTTGTAGAAGCTCTGGTCGAGGTATGCAGCCTCCCGTATCCTCGCTACGGTGAAGAACAGTGGCAGCTGCTCTCCGAATTGCTGAGCGTGTTGCCCGCACTGCTGGTGGAATTGCAGCTGGCGTTCAGTGAGCGAGGCGTGGTTGATTTTGCCGAAGTGTCTGAGCGTGCCTTGCGGGCTTTGGGGCCAGAAGATGCGCCAACCGATCTGGCCCTGTCCATGGACTTGTCGTTAAAGCATGTGCTGGTTGATGAGTTTCAAGATACATCGCAATCACAGTTTCAACTCTTTCAACAGCTGGTGCGCGGCTGGAGCGACGGTGACGGGCGAACATTTTTTGTGGTCGGTGATCCCATGCAATCGATCTATCGATTTCGCGAGGGCGATGTCGCACTGTTTGGTCAGGCAAGAGAGGCAGGCATTGGTCCGATTGCATTGACAGCGCTGACCCTGTCGGTCAACTTCCGTGCGGCACCTGCGGTGGTGCAATGGGTGAACGACAGTTTCTCAACGATCTTTCCGCGCCGTGAAGATGCAGACAGCGGTGCTGTGCCTTACTCGCCATCCAGTGCTCACCTGGACGGTCACGGTAGCGTGACGGTGCATCCGTTGCTGGATGTGGACAAGGCCGAGGAAGCCTGTCAGGTAGCCGCCATTGCGGAGCGCGCGATTGCAGACGATCCAGAGCATCGCGTCGCGATACTGGTGCGAACGCGGGGCCAGGCGGCCGAGATATTTGATGCACTACGCGTGGCGGGCTTGAGTTATCAGTCGATAGACATGGATCTGATCGGCGAGCGTCCTGTTGTCAATGATCTGTTGTCGTTGTGTCTGGCGCTGCGCTACCCGCATGACAGGCTGCATTGGCTGGCCATGCTGAGGGCACCCTTTGTGGGGCTGACCTTGCATGATCTTCACACGCTCATGGAGGACGGTGGTTCCAAGGCTGCTGTTGTTGAGTTGCTGCGTCAGGCTGATCGGGTAGGGAGGTTATCGCCAGATGGTCAAGCGCGAGTGAAGCGATTGATGGCTGTACTGGAGCCTGCGTTGAAACGCGTATCGAGGAGTCACCTGATGCCGTGGGTGGAATCCGTGTGGTTGCAGCTTGGCGGACCGGTGGTGTGTCGCAACGAGACGGATATCAACGCGGCTGAACGTGCCATAGAGCGCCTGTTCAATCTGGAGGCAGACGGCGGCCTGTGGCAAAGGAGCGTCATGGATGATGCGATGCAGTCGCTGTATGCCCAGAGCCCGGATGAAACGGTGTGTCAGATTCAGGTGATGACATTGCATAAATCCAAGGGGCTGGAGTTTGACACCGTGATTCTGCCAGCTCTCGATCGACAACCCAGAGCGGATGGTACGCAGCTGTTGAACTGGTTTGAAAGTACGTTGGACGGCAGGCCGCAACTGCTGCTGGCCCCTTTTGAACAATCCGGTTTGCATCCGGGCCAGCGCGATCGTTTGAACCGGCTGGTGCGCAAAGCGCGCGAACGTTGTGATGAGCACGAAAAACGCCGCCTTCTGTATGTGGCCTGCACGCGCACGCGGCAACACCTGCATATCATTGCCCGTGTCGCGCATAACAGTGACGGTCAGCTCAGAGTGCCTGTAAAGGCGTCACTACTGAATCCGCTGTGGCCGATAGTTGAGGACACGGTTGCCGCTGTTGCTGCTCAGAGAACACAGCGTGATGCAGCTAGCGGAGACGCTGACCTGGAATCTAACGCGGTAACGGCCCCGGAGGTCGCTGCTGCGCCACCGTTCGAGCGCTTGCCAGTGACAGCCACACTGCCTCGCTTCAACGCCTTCCAAGGGTTGAGCACGAGGGAAGAACAGCAGGAATCTGCTGAGAGTGTTGAGTACTTGTGGGCAGGCCGTGAGGCACGCGATATCGGCACGGTGGTGCACCAGCAATTGCAGACTCTGGCAGATCGCGATTTGACTGGTGCGGGGTTGGATCTCCAGCAGCTACCGGCGCTCGTGCGTCGGCAACTGCGCAATCTCGGTGTGCAGGCCCACAAGGAAGAGTCTGCGTGCAACCGGGTCATTCGCGCCATAGAAAATACCCTGGCGGATGATCGGGGTCGATGGTTGCTCATGCCCCACACCGATGCGCGTTCCGAATGGGCACTTTCAGTACCGAAAGACTGGGGTTCGTCCGCAAAACCTGCCGACGAACACGCTCAGACATCATTGTTTACACCTGAATTCAATGGTGTCCAGAAGGTGATCATTGACAGAACCTTCGTAGACGAAGACGGCACGCGATGGATCGTGGATTTCAAGACAGGTGACCACAGTGGCGGGCAGGTAGAGGCGTTTCTGGACAGTGAGCAGAAGCGGTATGAGGATCAGCTCAATCGCTATGCTGATATCATGGCGAGGCTGGAAAAACGCCGCATACGGGTCGGGTTGTATTTTCCCATGCTCAAAGGCTGGCGAGAATGGGAACCTGCCAGTATGTAATCGTGAAGCTCCCTACTCAATCAGTTGGATTTAGCAATGGATGCGCAGTATTGGCAAAAGAAATGGTCTGATGATCAGATCGGTTTCCACCAGAAATCGATAAATTCCCGGTTAACACGGTTCTGGTCAGAGCTGGCTCTGGAACCGGGCACACCCGTTTTTGTCCCTTTGTGCGGCAAATCCAGCGATATGCTGTGGCTGCATCAGCAAGGCTTCCCGGTATTGGGTATCGAATTGAGCGAAATAGCCGTC
Source organism: uncultured Granulosicoccus sp. (assembly GCA_938016235.1). Taxonomy (GTDB): domain Bacteria; phylum Pseudomonadota; class Gammaproteobacteria; order Granulosicoccales; family Granulosicoccaceae; genus Granulosicoccus. Next base: position 5,350 of record CALLPU010000510.1, read on the forward strand.
AGGGCATTTTTCACCGAAAACGAGCTTCCGTTCACGGAACAACAGGTTGCAGGATTTCACCGATTCGAAGGCACCGCAGACGCCGCCGGTCTCGAATTGTGGGCGGGAGACTACTTTGCCCTAAAGGCAGCAGACATCGCCCGCTGCGGGGCGTTTTATGATCGAGCATCCATGATTGCCATGAGCCCGGACATGCGCGCCCGGTACGCCAGTCAACTGGGCGCCTTGATGCGCCCGGGGGCCAGTGGTCTGTTGTTGACGATTGCGTATGATGAGAGCCAGATGAACGGCCCTCCGTTTTCAGTAACGGACGATAATGTTCAGTTATTATTAGGGGGCGACTTTGGCCTGACTGTGCTTGAGCACCACAGCGGCTCCGACAGGCTCGGCAATCTGGCGGAGCGGGGCCTTGAAACGCTCGAAGAACGGGTCTATCTCCTAAAGCGCAACCCTTGAGTACATCAGCATGCCTAAAGCCCTTCAACGTGTCATTGGATTTTTTATCTTGTTAGCCACCGTCGGCATGATTTCATGTCAGGCCTTTCTGGGCTGATCATGGCTGCCGTCACTCGCATAGAATCCGATACCAAGCCAAAAGTGCTCTGGCGTGGAATATTGCTGTATCTGCTCGCATTGCCGTTGTTGCCGGCCGCGTTTTTCTCGCTCATGGACGGTAATCCGAGCGAGGCTATCGCCCGTGCGGCCGGTCTGGTGTTGACCATGACGGCTGCAACGCTCATCCGCAAGGGCATACGGCTCGACAATGAAGCGCGCAAGCGCCGATTGCGTCGCCGCGCCAGTACGGTTCAATACCGCATGATCGGTGCCGGCCTGGCCGCCGCTGGTGTGTTCATTGTTGCCTGGCTGGGCCTGGCTGACCGGTATTCGTTGCTCGAAAGCATCCTGTATGGGCTGGCTGTGCTGCTAGGCTGTTACTTGTATTACGACTTTGACCCCGCCCGAAAAGATCCCGACATTGCGGCCGTGGGAATCACCACGGAAGAGCTGGTTGAGCTGCTGGATGAGGCAGAGGGTCGTTTGCAGAGCATCGAGCATTCGAGCCGCAGTATTCACAACATCGAATTCAAGGATCGCTTGCGACGAATCGTGAAAGAGGCTCGCGATATCCTCGACACCATCGAGCGTGATCCCGTTGACGCACGGCGTGCCAGAAAATTTCTGAAGGTCTATCTTGACGGCGCCCAGCAGGTGACCGAAGGTTATGCCCGCACGCACACGGAAGGAGAATCACACGCACTGGAAGACAACTTCAGGCGTGTACTGACCACCATTGAAACCGTGATTGCCGAGCAGCAACTGAAACTGAAGGAAAACAATCTGAGCGACCTTGACGTCAATATCGAGGTCTTGCAAATGCAATTGGAAAAAGAAGGCGTTACCTGATAAATGCCCCGGCTGCGCTGCACGCAGTGCCTGTAACAATGATCACTTGAAGGAGACACCCATGGCTGAAACACAGACTGATGTGGCGACTGAGGTAGATGTTCTGCCCGGTACCGAGCTACTGCCCGATTTAAAGCACGATATCGTGCCCTATGAGCAAGTTGATGCTGCTGAAAGGCAACAGATTGATCGACTGATGAATGAGATCGATCTGACTGACAGCAACTCGATCATATTCTTCGGCAGCAAGGCGCAGCAGGAACTGACGTCCATTTCAGACAACATGCTGGAGGGTGTCCGTAACAAGGATCTGGGTTCAGCCGGTCGCTCACTGAATGACATGGTGTCGGTACTTCGTGGATTTGAAGTCGAAGACTTTGATCCGAACAATCGCCCCGGGTTTTTCATGCGACTGTTCAGAAAGCTGTTTGGGGGTGTGACACCTGTCGCCAAGTTCATCCAGCAATACGAAGGTGTCCGACGCCAGGTAGACACCGTGACCGATGATCTGGAAAAGCACAAGACGTTGCTGCTCAGAGATATCAAGTCACTGGACAAGCTCTACAGTGCCAACCTGGATTACTTTCATAATCTGGAGGCCTACATACTCGCGGGCGAGCAAAAGCTGAAGTATATCGACGAGAACATGGTCCCCGACGCTGAAGCTAAAGCCGAGAACTCCGATGATGTACTGCAGGCACAGGAGCTTCGTGACCTGCGCAGCGGACGAGATGATCTTGAGCGGCGCATCCACGACCTGCGCCTGACGCGTCAGGTCGCCATGCAGGGGTTGCCCAGCATTCGCCTCATCCAGGAAAACGACAAGGGCCTGGTCAACAAGATCAATTCCACGCTCGTTAATACAGTGCCTTTGTGGCGTCAGCAGCTGGCACAGGCGGTGACCATTTTCCGTTCCTCGGAGGCCGCCAAGAGTGTAAAGGCAGCCAGTGATCTGACCAATGAGTTGCTGGAAAAGAATTCCGAGAACCTGCGCACTGCCAACAAGACCGTGCGCGAAGAGCTTGAGCGTGGTGTGTTTGATGTTAACGCCGTGCGCCGTGCCAATGAAAACCTGATTGCCACCGTCGAGGAAAGCCTGCAGATCGCCGACGAGGGCAAGCGCCGTCGAGAAGAGGCCGAGAAGCAACTTGAAACGATGGAAGCCGAACTCAAGGAAACACTCAAAGCTGCCTCAGCCCGCGCGGACAGCCGCCCGGTAGCCGGAGTCTGACATGGGACTTTTCAGCAGGCTCTTTAGCGAATTTGTAGACGTCATTGAGTGGACTGATGACAGCAGCAACACCATGGTTTATCGCTTTGAGCGATACGGTAACGAGATCAAGTACGGCGCCAAGCTGATCGTTCGGGAAGCGCAGTTTGCAGTATTCGTCAATGAGGGTGAAGTGGCCGACGTTCTCGGCCCCGGCACGTATGAGCTTGAAACCAAGAACCTGCCGATTCTGACCACGTTGCAGAACTGGCACCACGGTTTCCAAAGCCCGTTCAAGGCAGAGGTTTACTTTTGCAATGCACGTCGTTTTACTGATTTGAAGTGGGGCACAAAACAACCTCTGATGCTGCGCGATAGTGAGTTCGGCGGGCTACGCATTCGGGCATTCGGCACTTACGGTGTCCGGATCACGGATGCACTCATGTTCATCCGGGAAATTGTGGGAACCGAAGGTGTGTTCACCACGGATGAAATCAGTGCCCAGTTGCGAAACCTGATTACCTCCCGTTTTGCCACGATTATCGGTAGCGCCAATATTCCTGTTCTGGACATGGCTGCCAACTACGACCAGCTGGGAGAATTTCTGACCACTCGAATAGCGCCCGAATTCGGTGAGTATGGCCTGGAGCTGACGCGCATTCTGGTAGAGAATATTTCGTTACCGCCGATGGTGTCTGAAGCGTTGGACAAGCGAACCAGCATGGGCATGACGGGCAACCTGGATCGGTACCTGAAGTACCAGACCGGTGCGTCCATGGAGGCAGCCGCTCAAAATCCCGGTGGTGGTGCGTCGGATGGTATTGGCATGGGTATCGGTCTTGCCATGGCCAATCGCATGAACGACAGTCTGCAGGCCGGTGGGTCTCAGGCCACTCCACCTCCCATACCCAATACGTCACCCGTTGTCTTTCACCTGGTTGCCGATGGTGCGGCTCAAGGGCCCTACTCGGTGGATCTGATGAAAGAGCAGGCGGCCTCGGGAAATCTGACACCCGATACGCTGGTCTGGTCTCCCCACATGAGTGAGTGGCAAGCCGCTGGTGGGGTTGATGCGTTAAACGGTATCTGGACGAAACCTTCAGCCACACCACCGCCCATCCCTTCATCATGAGATGAGCCTGGGTGAGCGTTTGCATGCGCAACTGCAAGAACGTCTGGCTAGCCGGCAGGCCGATACGCCGGCGGTTGAAAAGTACGACTGGGCGGAGGAATCTTCCGATGCCCGGAGAATTGGCGAAGCAACGACGCAGGCCCTGACGGAGAAGCGCTTTCCGTGTGCGCAGTGTGGTGCTGTATTGCACTACGCGATCGGAACCCGCTCCCTGGAATGCCAGTATTGCGGGCACATGAACGCCATTGCGCAGAGTATGGATGAGCTGCGAGAACTGGACTTCCACGCAGCCCTTCGACAACTACAGACATCGGCCCGTATTGATCCGGGTGACAACATCATCAGCTGCCCGAATTGCGCCGCGCAGTTTGCACTGGATGCGCACATACACGCCGGTGAATGCCCTTTTTGTGGCACTGACGTTGTTACGCAAACCAGCCAGTCAAAACCCCTCAAACCAAAAGGGCTGTTACCGTTTGCGATAACCGCAGATGCTGCGCGGGACGCCTATCGGCAGTGGTTGAAGCAACGCTGGTTTGCACCGAACGAGCTGAAGAAGTACGCGCGCAGTGATGCCTCGTTGAATGGTGTTTACGTCCCGTACTGGACATACGACAGTGACACAGCTACGTCCTATCGTGGCCAGCGTGGAGAGGTGTACTTCGTGACGCAGCGCTATACCACGACGCATAACGGTCGTCGGGTAACGCGTACACGGCAGGTACCCAAGGTTCGCTGGTATCCAGCCAACGGACGCACCTCGCGCCACTTTGATGATGTGCTGGTTGGTGCAACGAAAACACTGCCTCGAAAGATTACCGACTGGCTGGCACCGTGGGATCTGGAGAATCTGGTGCCTTATACCGAAGACTATCTGGCTGGTTTCAGTAGTGAGGTGTATCAGGTTGATCTGGACGAAGGTTTTAACATCGCCCAGCAAACCATGGACAAGGTCATCCGGGGTGATGTGCGGCGCGCCATTGGTGGTGATCAACAACGCATCACCAGTTTGAACACACAGCACAGTGATACAACGTTCAAGCATGTGCTGCTGCCACTATGGACAGCAGGCTTTCAGTTTCGTGGCAAGACCTATCGCTTTGTTGTCAATGGGCGTACCGGCAAGGTGCGTGGTGAGCGTCCGTATAGCGTGGTGAAAATCGTTTTCGCCAGTGTGCTGGGATTGTCAGTGGCCGGTGGCGGTGTGTTTGTGGTGGGAGAGTCGGGAGGTTTCAGCTCTTTCGATACCGGTTTCTCCACCGGTATTGGTCACTCAATCACCGTCGACTGGGGAAGTAGAGCCTCCCCGTCTCGCTGGCCGGATGCGCCATTGACTGATCGGTTTCAGGTGCTTGAAGAGCGCGCTCCCGAGGTGCGTTTCTGACGCCTGACAGACCGTTGAGAAAACGATAGCCGACCCACTAGCGCTTGCTGGACTCGTGACGTTGCTGGCGTTGAGCGAGCGCTACGCCTGGCAGTTGGCCAGCAGCCAGGGTGTCGTTTGTGTCACCTGACGGGTGAGCGTGTTTACGTTTGGTAAATCCTGGCAGACCTTTCAGGCGATTGTGCGAATGGTCATCGCTCAGGGCTGATTCAACGTTGATCACAGTCATCTTTAGTGCCACGCACATGAAGTCGTGCAACAAGTCAAACAGTCTGGGCAAGGCTATTCGATGCGTTTGTGTTGTGGTGGCAAATAGCCAGTCACTCAATGCCATGAAACGGTTGAACGGTTGTTCGCCAAGTAACAGGGGCAGAGCGTTTGGAAAGCGCCCAGAATTACCGATCAAGTCCCAGTACCTGGCAAAACGTACCATCCGTTGTACCGTGGCGAAGTCTGCATCCCGGTGGGCGAGTATGCGATACGGTGGCGTGCTCATGTAGCGCATGTCAAATTCCTGTGTGTGCCTTGCTATAGGCGTACCGCGTAAACGCTTGAGGATACCCACTTGTATTTCCTGTGGGCCCAGGGAATACAGCAGATCAAATCCTTCGCCGAAACTGTCCAGCGTTTCACCCGGTAGGCCAAAAATCAGATCGGTATGAATGTGCGCGGTTGTGTGCTCTCTCAACCACTTCAGGTTATGACAGGTCTTGTCATGTTGTTGTCGTCTGCTGATGCGCTTTTGCACCTCCGGATTGAACGACTGAATACCGATTTCAAACTGCAGTGAGTTGGGCGGAAACTGCGGTAGCAGATCAAGCAGAACGTCCGGCAGGCGATCGGGTATCAACTCGAAATGCAGAAAGAGCCCCTTGTCGATGTGGCTCAGAAAGAACTCCAGAATCTGTCGGCTGGTATCGGCCTTGAGGTTGAACGTGCGATCAACAAACTTGAACTGGCGAGCGCCGCGGTCGATCAGCAATTGCATCTGTTTCAGGAAAGCGGGTAGATCAAACGCAACGGCTGTCTTGTCCAGTGATGAAAGGCAGAACTCACACTTGAACGGGCAGCCTCTGGACGCTTCCACATAGACGACGCGATGAGCGATGTCTTCGTCAGAGTAAAACGGGTAGGGCGACACGAGTGAATCCATATCCAGAGGCAAGGATGAGGCATGTCGGGCGGGTTGCTGCTCGTTCAGAATGTCGCTGCACAATTCAGCAAATCGGATATCGGCAGCACCGGAAACCACGTGATCGACCAGATGACCGATCGGCTGCTCATCGAGCTCATAACTCACTTCCGGGCCGCCTATGATCAGGGTCAGGGCCGGGTTGACAATTTTCAGCAGTCGGATGACTTCCGTGGTCAGCTCAACGTTCCATATGTAGACGCCGAAGCCAATGATTCTCACGTCGGGTGTCAACAACTGTTCAACGATATCTTCGGCACGTTGCTCCAGGGTGAACTCCCGAAGGGTTGTGCGGTGCTGCAGATCCCCCATGTTCGCGAACAGGTAGCGCAGTCCCAGCGAGGCGTGTATGTAGCGCGCGTTGATGGTGCAGAGAGTGATGCGTTGCATGATGCCGCAGACAATACCGCATTCGACGCGGGTCGGCGGGGTATTCGACAGAGCTTTTGCACAGATTCGAGCATCGCGCTAGACTAGGTCCGGAAGCCCCCCGGATCCTGTGTCAACACGTGAATGGTTTTGTCGGCCGGTACCTTACAGATTGGCCTGCCAGTGGCGCCGCCTGCTAACGGGTATTCAATCCACCAATCTCCCGGCGCAGCTTACGCCTCGCAGGGTCATGCTACAAAATGGAAGTCGTGACAACCAGTACGGTTCAGGCAGTACCTGACAGTGTTGATCGTCGGCGTGCGCAACAACAGAAGTGGACGGATTGGGCTCTGTTTCTGATCGGAGGCGGTCTGCTTGGCTGGGGAATATACCTGGGCGCAACGTCCATGGGATACAACTGGCAGTGGTACCGCATTCCCCGATACCTCTACCGGGTCATTGATGGCGAGCTTATCTGGGGCCCGTTGATCAAGGGTACGCTGGTCACCCTGCAGATTACCCTCTGGGCCACACTGGTGGCGTTTCTGGTGGGTCTCACCACGGCTCTGTTGAGATTGTCCCGATCCTGGTCGGGCCACATGGTGTCTACCGTGTATCTGGAGCTGGTGCGCAATACACCCTTGCTGGTGCAAATGTACCTGTTCTATTTCGTCCTTTCGCCCATCATTGGCATTGATCGCTTCTGGACTGGCGTACTGTGTCTGGCTTTTTTTGAAGCGGCGTTCATCTCCGAGATAATCCGCGGCGGAATCATGTCCGTAGAGCGTGGACAGTGGGAAGGCGCAATGTCGCTGGGTATGCGCCCACGGCATGTGTATGCGCGGGTTGTGCTGCCTCAGGCCGTACCGATCATGTTGCCACCCATGACCTCAGCGTTAGTCAACATCATCAAGAACTCGGCCATTGTTTCCACCATCGCCATATTCGATTTAACCAACGAGGGCAGAAACGTTATTGCCGATACTTTCTTGAGTTTTGAAGTCTGGTTCACCATCGCTGGCATATACCTTACGATGACCATCAGCCTTTCATACCTTGCATCTCGTCTCGAAGCCAGAGCCCGCAGAGGCTACGCGCGCGAATGAGCGGCATTGAACTACCCGCATCCTGTACTGCTCATGACACGAGGAATCCATTCCTGAGCAGGGCAAGGGCAGTATCCGTGTTCGTGTTACCCCGTTTTTTACCGTAGTGTCTTTTCAATAATCAGGAAACAGCAAGATGAAAATACGACAGCTTTTTTCACGACGTGGTTTTTTCAGAGTAGGCGTTCTGGCCTGTGCGGCTCTGATCGGTACCGCGGCTCACGCGCAGGATGCGCAGCAGGCACTGGCACAGGGCAGTGTCATAGAATCCATCAAGAAAGCCGGTGTTCTACGGGTGGGTATGGCCACGTTTGTGCCGTGGGCAATGCGCGACAAGAACGGTGAATTGATTGGCTTCGAGATTGATGTGGCACGCAAACTTGCCGAGGACATGGGCGTTGATGTTGAGTACATCCCCACGGCGTGGGACGGCATTATTCCAGCGTTGCTGGCAGGCAAGTTTGATGTGATCATCGGCGGCATGACCGTAACGCCAGAGCGTAACCTTACGGTCAACTTCACGCATGCCTACGCCAATTCATCGCTCGGTGTCATGGCAAACAAGAAAATTGCCGAAGGGCTGAGCTGGCCGGATGGCTACAACAGCACGGATGTGACGTTCGCTTGCCGTCGAGGAGCCACACCTTGTTCCTACATTCAAACCAATTTCCCGAAAGCCACCCTGCGACAGTTTGATGACCAGGGACAAGTGCTGCAGGAAGTGCTCAATGGCAATGCGCACGCTCTGATGGGTTCGCAGCCACTGCCGGCTTTCACGATCTATGACAACCCCGAGGTTGCGTTCAGCCCGACAGATGAAAAAATTGATCCGGGTAATGAAGGTTTTGCTCTACGCAAGGGTGATCCCGATGCACTCAACTTCTTCAACAACTGGATCCTGATCAACCGGGGCAATGGCTGGCTGGAATCACGGCACGCCTACTGGTTTGGCGGTCGTGACTGGGCTGATCAGATTGCCGAGTAGTGTTTGACTGAACGGTGTCTGGACTATTCATGAAGCCGGTTATATCGCCTCTGCAGATTCTGTGCTCGGAATTTGCGCGTAGGGATCAGGCGATATCATGATTAGTTCAGACTTCAGCAAGGTTGCCTTGCCACACCGAACCTGACGTTCGCCACAAGCAGACTCCGCCAGACACGAATGTATCCAGACCCCAATAGAAAGCGTGTGTTCGGCGTTGTAGACGTTATCGTCATTACGGTGACGGTGGCTTCGCTTGTCTACCTGTGGCAAAACGTTGCCAGTGTGCTGGTGTACAAGTGGGATTGGCATTTTCTGCCGCAGGTATTGATCGTTCGCAGTGAGGAAGGCGGTTGGTGGCGCCCGAACGTGTTGCTTGAAGGGTTGCTGACCACGCTGCGTCTATCCTTCTGGTCCATGGTGCTGGCCAGTATTCTGGGCTTGCTGCTGGGCATCATGGCAACGCTCAATCGGCTGTTACCCCGGTTGATCGCGGTTAGCTATGTTGGCCTGATTCGCAATATTCCGCCGCTGGTTTTCATCTTTGTTTTCTACTTTTTCATCTCATCCCAGATTGTTCCGGCACTGGGTATTGATGTGTGGGCGCGCGAGCTGGGCCCCGATGGAAAACGCATCATGGGTCTACTGCTGGGTCCGCCCCAGCTACTGGAAAACCTCATATCCGGGGTGGTGTGTCTGGCCATGTTTGAAGCAGCCTATATTGCGGAGATTGTTCGAGCGGGCATCCGCTCTGTCCCTGAGGGTCAGACAGAAGCCGGGCAAAGTGTCGGGTTGAAGCCGTTTCAGGTGTTCAGATTGATCGTTATCCCACAGGCATTGAGAGCCGTGGCTCCACCGATGGCCAATCAGTTCATTCTGCTGGTCAAGAACAGCGCCATCGTGTCGCTGATCTCAGTGCAGGAACTCACCTTTATCGGTAGCGAGATTGCCATCTCTACCGGTAGACGATTCGAAACGTGGATTGTCGTGGCGGCCATGTATTTCATCGTGTGTTTTGGACTGGCTACCTGGTTCGCCCGGCTTGAGCGGCGTTCACGTAAAGCCTACGAACGATAAGAGATCTTTGTATGAGCGCCTGGATAGACATGCTGACCGATGAACAGGCTGATCCTGTT